>CAMBSB010000018.1 GCA_945870155.1 Paludibacter jiangxiensis
AAATGCCAACACTACAAACTCCAATAAATTGGGAAGAACTTCTGCCTTGAAAATTACCTCTATATAATACCAAAAGCGGGTTTCCAGTGTATGCTTCACTGAAAATCCGCTTTTTATTTATTAAATACGGCTAATTTGGGATGCTTACATAACTTTTGACTTAATATGTTTACATTATTAGACATAAATCATTACTTTTGCAAAAAACTGTGAGTTATGAGTAGAAAGCTATCTTACTCCCTTGATGATGAATCAACTGATTTAATTAAAAAATACGAACTATTTCTTGAGGGAAATGGTGCGGGCTATTTTGATGTTGAAGAGTTGGAAACCATTGTTGACTATTACTTACGAAAAGGCAGAACCAAGGAAAGTTCCAATGCATTGGAATTTGGATTGAAACTTCATCCTGCAAGTAGCACGCTTAAAACCAAAAGAGCAAAAATATATTTAGCCATAGGCGAAACTAAAAAAGCATTTCGAATACTTGATTCGGTAAACGAAACTGATGATTATGAAGTTGTTTTGTTAAAAATAGAAGTGCTTATTAAAATGGGTCGTGCCAAGGAAGCCGGAAAACTTGCCAATATGATGCTTGAAGCTGAAATTGAGGACATTGATAACATAACACTCGATTTGGCTTTTATCTATATTTCACAACTTAATTTTGAAATTGCGCTTCAATTCCTGCTAATTGGCGATAAATACAATGACGAAAATATTGATTTACTTTTCGAATTGGCATTTTGCTATGAACAATTGCTGAATAATGAGAAAGCAATTGAAACTTATAACCGAATTATTGATATAGATTCCTATCTATCGGAAGCTTGGTTTAACCTGGGGCAAATTTATTTTGTGATGCAGGATTTCACAAATGCTGTTGATGCTTATGATTTTGCCTTGGCAATAAATGAGAATGATTCGCTCACCAGTTTACAAAAAGCACATGCACTGTTTCAGTTAGAAGAATATTCAAAGGCTATAGAAACATATCAAAGTCTTGAAAATTTAACCATAGAGCCCTGGCAAATAAATTTATTTATAGCTGAGAGTTACGAAAAGATGGAAAAATATGATGAAGCCATAGAGTTTTATCAAAAATCATTGACGCTGGAAACAGAAAATTTCGATGCTTTAACGGGAATAGCCATCTGTTATCTAGAAAAAGAAGAATTTACTGAAAGTTTACTATTTATACGTAAAGCCATTGAAATACAAGAAAATGCGCACGATGCATGGGTTTATCTGGCTGAAGCATTAATTGGTCTGGATGACATAGAAGATGCCTTGGTGGCTTACTTAAAATCAATTTCCATTGAACCAAATCAACCCGACACTTTGATGGCTATAGCCAATATTTGCATGGATACATCTGAATATGCAACAGCCTTACAATACTATTTAGCTGCTTATGAATTAGATAGCACTTTGGAATATATTGAATTATTTATTGCAGTTGCATTTTACAAAACAAACAATATATCGGCATCAAAACTATATTTAAATAAGGCTAAGGTTTTAAATTTAGATGCAACAAAACTTTTTTTAGAAATTTGTCCTGATGCAGACCAAACAGAATTTAACTTTTAAAAATTATATATTGACATTATGCTAAAAAATTCCATCATTTGTGCTTTACTTTTCACTTTTAGTCTTACACTATTTTCACAAGAACAAAATGCAACTTCTATAGTTGAAAAGAAGACAATAATCCAGGAGGTTGAACATTGGTACGAAAACAACATGAATTATGGAAGTATAACTGTTTTAATGATTATTGAAAGTTCATTTATTCCATTTCCTTCCGAAGTAGTTATACCACCGGCAGCATACATTGCAAGTAAGCCCGACAGCAAATTGAATATATTTTTAGTTGTGCTATTTGGCACAATAGGTGCTCTAATTGGAGCATATATCAATTATTTTCTGGCTTTGTGGTTAGGAAGACCGGTTTTATATAAACTTGCCGACAGTAAAATGGGGAAAATTTTGCTACTATCAAGCGAAAAGATAATTAAATCTGAGAAATATTTCAATAATCACGGTAAAATTTCAACTTTTATTGGTCGATTATTGCCGGGTATACGTCAGCTGATATCAATTCCGGCTGGCTTGGCTCGAATGAACTTTGTTAGCTTTACAATATATACAGTGTTGGGTGCAGGACTATGGAATATAATTTTAGCCCTAATTGGTTATATAGCTCATGGACAAGCCGATTTGATAAACACTTACAGCCATGAATTAAGTGTAGCAGTTATGATTATATTCGGATTGTTTGTACTTTACTTCGTTGTTAAACAAATTATCAAAAAACTCAAAAAGTAGTTTGATTAAAAATTTAAGCTCTTTGCTTGCCACAAAACAAAACAATATGCAACATTTTGGCTTAATAGGCTATCCTTTAGGACATTCATTCTCAAAAAAATATTTTAGTTCAAAATTTGAGAAAGAGAAAATTGACGCAACTTACGATTTATTTGAACTGGCTAACATACAAGAGTTTACTGACTTAATAAAAAAAATCCAACTTACAGGCTTAAATGTAACTATACCCTATAAAGAGCAAATAATTCCATTTTTGAATGAATTAGATGATACTGCGGCAAAAATTGGTGCTGTAAATGTGATAAAAATATCGCTTAAGGGTGGGGAAGTTTACTTGAAAGGATACAATTCAGATGCAATAGGTTTTGAGAATTCAATAAAACCTTATCTAAAAGCTCATCATACCAACGCGCTTATACTCGGTACCGGAGGTGCTTCCAAAGCCATTAAGTACGTGCTTAACAAGTTAGGAATAGTTACTACTTTTGTTAGCCGTACACCAAAAGCTGATATGTTGAGCTACTCGCAACTCGATGAAAAATTATTACGTGAAAACACTATAATAGTGAATGCTTCACCCATTGGAACATTTCCTCATACCGACGAATGTCCGGACATTCCATATCAGTTTATAAACGACCAACATTTGTTTTTCGACGTAGTTTACAATCCATCTGAGACCTTGTTTTTACGAAAAGGATGGGAAAGAGGGGCTCAAGGACTTAATGGCGAAAACATGCTTATTCAACAGGCTGAGGCAGCCTGGGCTATTTGGAATCAATGATATATGACACAAGCAAAAAGTTTTGAAGGAATAAGGGTGTTTCTGTTAGATAGAAAAAAGTTTAATCAAGGCTCAGCAATTAGCATCCCTGGAATTGGTATTATCATCGGCAAATCGCAAACAAGAAACAATCAATTACTTATGCATGAGTTTGGGCACATTTTGCAATATCGCGAAAAAGGATTTTTCTTCTTTTGGTTCAAAATTGCTCCCTCGAGTTTATATAGTGCATATCGTAATCACAAAAAAGGACATTTACACAAAAATTATTGGACCGAGATATCGGCTAATAACTTGTCATACAATTACTTTAAAAATACAGCAGACTGGGATTTTAAAAACTTCCCCATAAAATAAATTTAAGCTGCTACTATTCTTTTTCGGCAAAAAAACTGAAATTTACATTCCCATAATTCCGATGATCAATAAAATTTGGGTGTTTGTCGAACTGATTTTTTGCAGAATGTTCTAAAACAAACAAACCATCCGCTTTTAAAAGTTTTTTATCGAAAATAATTTGCGGTATATCAGCCAGTTCCTTTAACTCATAAGGTGGATCAGCAAAAATCATATCAAACTTGGAATGACATGCATTGAGAAACTTAAAAACATCCATTTTGAGCAAAGATAAGTTGCTTATTTTGAGCTCAGTGCAAACTTTACGAATAAAAGCACATTGTCTTTCGTTTTGCTCAATGCTTATTACACTTTGACAATCTCTCGACACGAACTCCACTCCTATCCCACCCGTACCTGCAAACAAATCAAGCACATCAATTCCTTCAAAATCTATTCGATTATTCAGCAAATTAAACAATCCTTCCTTGGCAAAATCGGTTGTTGGACGAGCAGTAATATTACTTGGTGCACTTATTCTTCGGCCTTTAAATTTGCCACTTATTATTCTCATTGGATTGATTAATTTTTTTAGTGAAATTCAGCCCCCAATTCCAGCCCCCTAACCCCCTAAAGGGGGAATGTTGCAGGGGAGTTAAGGAGTGCTTGTCAGGGTTAATTTGTAAAATCACACATCAGCAAATTTCGTAATTTTTAATATAGGTTTTAATTAACAGCTCAAGTGCTGAGTTTGATTTGTTTGTATTTAAGAACGTAACACACTGATTAACATCCAATTTCAGTTGCTCGTAAACTTTCAAAATATAAAAAAGGGCAGTTTCCGGGCTTGCATATTTAAATGAATTGACTAACTGAAAGGTACCTTTTTCTATGGCAATAACATCAATCATTTCATTGCGGTCAATAACAAATATTGAACTTAATTTTTGAAGTGGAACTTTGTCATTAATAAAAGAATAGATATGATGTTGCAGTTCAATTTCAGGAAATATTTTGGATAAAACCTCATGCAGATTATTGGGTACTGCAAAAGCTATATAAATGTCCCAGGCTAATAAGTGATTATATGCAAAATTTTCAAATTTTTTCGACTCAGGATGTTGTAAATAAAGAAAATGCTGAATATTATCTATATCGAATAATTTATATGGAATTAGGGTATACTGATTTGTTTCATAAATTATTCGGATACTTTTAAAATTAAGCTTCAATTCACGAGTATTATCCAATATATAATGTAACTCATCAATTGTTTGCTTAATCAATTCAAATTCAACTGTTTTTGAGCTTATAAGTTGATTATTTTCATCGTGTATATATAAAGAAAATCCATCCAAACTGAACCGGATGGATAAACTATTTGATGTTATATTTGATATAATCATTTTAAATTTTTTGACAAATATATGCGAGAAAACTATCTGATATTGTCAAATGAGAAAAATGAAATTATTCCCAGTTTCCTGCGTTGTTGTTAGGTTCTATAACAGAACCAACTTTTAAACCCGGAAATTTATCTAATTTTTCTTGAATATCAATTGCATTCAACATTTCCTGATGATTTACATCATTTAAATATGCTTTAAAATGAGCCTTTGCTTCGAATAATGGAATTTTAATGTTATTGCTGTTAGTATAATCATTATTAACTTCAAGCTCAAATTTTTCATTTTTCGAAAAAGGAATTATAGCTATTTGATCAATCGTTTCTTCAGTAAATTTTTCAGGATATAAAGCCTCTAGCATACTTACGTAAGCAGTATCACGACGGAAACCATCTAATCCGTTTGCCATAATTTCCGCTCTATTTCCACTTCTTACAATTTTTGCTGCTTTAGCTTCTGTTAAACCGGCTTCTAATTGCTTATCTGACAATGAACCTTCTTTTAAAACTGATTTTTTCTTGGCAGATTTTAGGAACTGAATAAGATCTTCAAATTTATCAGTATAAACGCCTTTTTGATCACGATATTCAACTTGTGCTTTACGAATATCAATTAAACGTTGAATAATTACGATTTCTCTTTCTGATTTGGTCTCTTCGAATTGAATTGGTGTCACAATACTCATGACACAAAAATAAGTAAGTAAAATGATTGAAATTGAAAGTAAAATCTTGATTAATGTTTTCATGCTGAAATATTTATTATTAAACTTGATAATTTTATGCTATTTTTATAGAATTCAGTGCTTATAAAACGATTTTCATTTTTCAGTTTGCAAATTTAAAAAAGAAAATCCAATACACCATCGTTTATAGCGTTTTTTTTCGCTGTTTTTTTTATTTATTTCTAAAAATGTGCTTTTCCATATTTTTTTTTGTTTAATTTTTCAAATTCTTCGTTTTTGTGTAGTATATTTGCAAATATATTTTCACTCTTAATTTTTTATTTTCATAATTATCTATGTTTATGAATAATAACACATTACAATCAATTTATAAAAGATTACTATATAAACACACTTCGCTTTTTACTTTTGAAGAAAGGCAATATATAAAAAAATATCTCACAGAGTATTATTTAAATAATTCGCAGCTAGTAATTCCATTTGGCCGAAGTATTTACGATAAGCTATGTATTTGTGAAACCATATTAAATGAAATTGGCCTTGGAAAAGCGGCTGTATTAAGTATACTTTTTCAGGATTTAGTTGATAATAAGGCAATTAATATTGCAGAAATTGAAAAAAAATTTGCAACTAATGTAAGTACAATCATACAGGGTATGTCACGTGTAAGTGAATTGTATGAGAAAAAAACATCGCTTGAAACCGAAAATTTCAGAAAATTATTTTTGACGTTTGCTGAAGATATTAGAGTAATTTTAATAATAATTGCTGAACAGCTACATATAATGCGTACGCTTGACGCATACGAATCGGATAACAAACAAAATGTAGCAAGAGAAAGCTCATTTTTATATGCTCCTTTGGCACATCGTATGGGTTTGTATGCTATTAAAACCGAGCTGGAGGATCTTTCTTTAAAACATACAAATCGGGAGATATTTAAAGACATTGCAGAAAAACTAAATGAAACTAAGCGTTCGCGCGATAAATATATTCATGAGTTTATCACACCTCTAAAATTGAAATTGAATGAGTTGGGATTTAATTTTGAAATTAAAGGTCGAACAAAATCAATTCATTCCATATACAATAAAATTAAAAAGCAACAAACTGCTTTTGAGAATATCTATGACCTTTTTGCCATACGAATAATTTTCGATGTGCCAATTGATAAAGAAAAAGCTGCATGTTGGCAAGCTTATTCTATTGTTGCCGATATGTACCAACCTAACCCAAAAAGACTTAGAGACTGGTTATCTATACCAAAATCAAATGGTTACGAGAGTCTTCACACCACAGTTTTAGGTCCACAAGGTAAATGGGTGGAGGTGCAGATAAGAACCGAACGCATGGACGAAGTTGCTGAAAAGGGATTGGCTGCACACTGGAAATATAAAGGCATAAAAAGCGAATCGGGTATGGACGAGTGGTTAAAAAACATTCGTGATATTCTTGAAAATCCTGAATTAAATGCGGTAGATTTTATGGATGAGTTTAAGCTAAACCTTTATGATAAAGAGGTTTTTGTTTTTACTCCCAATGGTGATTTACATAAACTGCCAAAAGGTGCTACGGTATTAGATTTCGCTTTTTCCATTCACTCCGGATTGGGATGCAAATGTGTAGGTGCAAAGATTAATGGGAAAAATATGCCCATAAAACATGTTTTGAATAATGGTGATCAGGTCGAGATTTTAACATCACCAACTCAAAAACCAAATCCAGCATGGCTCAATGTGGTAACCACGTCAAAAGCAAAGAATAAAATTCGGCAAGCGTTGAAAGAAGTTGAGTTTAAAGATGCTGAAATAGGTCGAGAAACAATTTTACGCAGGTTTAAAAATTGGAAAATTGATTTGGATGATGGTAAAATATCGCGTTTAGCCAAGAAAAAAGGTTATAAAACAGTTAGCGATTTTTATCAGGAAATTGCACAAGAAAAGTTAGATATCCTTCATGTACGTGAGGCATATCTTGAATTAGACAAGCAGGACAATCCATTAAATCAAGTAGAAACACGTAGTGCAGAAGGCTTTACAAACGATTTCACGGCAAAAGAACCCGCGGGAAAAGATGATGTATTGGTTATAGGTCAGGATTTAAAAAATGTAGAATTTAAACTTTCAAAATGTTGCAATCCTATATATGGTGATGAGGTTTTTGGTTTTGTTTCAGTTACGGGAGGTATAAAAATACACCGCAACGACTGCCCCAATGCACCACAAATGATTGCTCGTTTTGGCTATAGAATTGTAAAAGCACGTTGGTCGGGCAAATCGGTTGGTTCACAATATCCTATAACCTTACGCATTGTTGGGCATGATGATATTGGTATTGTTACCAATATTACTTCACTAATTTCCAAAGAAAAAAATATTTTGCTTCGTTCTATATCTATCGATTCGAATGCAGGACTTTTTCAGGGCAATTTAACGATTTTAGTCAACGACAACAAAGAATTAGAAGTGATAGTGAAGAAAATTCAACAGATAAAAGGTGTTAAAAACGTATCCCGATCGTAATTACTTTAAACTTACAAAATATCGTGACAACTCAGGTCTTGAAAAATCATATTTTATCATTTTAAACTAAATAAATGCGGATATTAAATATTGGTCATATTGAGTGTTAAAACTCTAATATAAATAAAATCAAGTGTTTTTAACGTTAAAACATATAATATCACTATACAAACTCCACCTTCAGGGGGTTGGGGGGCAGAGTAGTTACAAAATATCGAACAATTCATTTAATGAACGAATTGTATAAGTTGAAGTTTGCTCTTTTAGAATATTTTCAGCGTGTAGAGGATAGTAAATCTGATCAATTCCGGCATTTTGAGCTCCACGAATATCGGCTTCGTAGCTATCACCAATCATGATAGCTTCGGTTTTATTCGCATTATTAAGGCTTAGAGCATATTCAAATATCTTTTTGTCCGGTTTAAGGGCTTTGGCTGATTCGGAAAGTACAATGTGCTTAAAATATTTTTCTATATCAGAACTTCGCATTTTTTTATATTGAACTTCCACAAATCCATTCGAAATTAATGTAAGTGGATATTTGGGATATAGATAATCCAGCAATTCCTTTGCATAAGGCATAAGAGTGGTTTTTGTAGGAAGTATATCAAGATATTGAATGCCAATCTCTTCGGCTAACTCCACATCGTCAAGTCCCATTTTCGACAAAGGGTATCTAAATCGTTCGGACATCAAAAATTCCTTGGTAATTTCGCCTTTGCCATATTGTTCCCATAATTCAATATTCCTTTTAGCATATATCTGAAAAAACTCATCAAAATCAGTAAAGTATTGAGCAAGTTTTCGTTGTTCAAACATATCCTGTAACGACAGTCGGGCATTGGTGTGAAAATCCCAAATAGTGTCATCCAAATCGATAAAAATATATTTATACATAAGTTTTTTTAGTTTAAAATGTTATATTCGTCAGTAAATAAACAAATTAGCGATTGACTAGTATAATAAAAATGCGTTTTCATTTTGAGTTGAAAACGCATTTTTTAATCAATAAATGTGTGTTATCTAACAATTTTTTTAGTCAACCTCAATAACCAAATACTTACTTATACTCCAGAAATCTTTAGTGTCAACAATAATTAAAACAAAGTTACCATTTTCTTTATCAAGTGTGTACGATGATTTTGGATGAGAAGTTAAAATTTTAGCTCGTGTGGAATAAAGTGGAATTGATTTAGTTTTACGCGCATCAATACGTACAAAATAACTCTTATTGAAATCACTCTGAAGCACTTTTTTATCACTAAAAAATCCATCAGAAGTTATAATATTTTGTTCTTTCAATTCTTTCCTTGTGCCAAAAACATACCAAGCAGTGTGTATGGTTTCATCTTGTTCAATAATTTTTGACTCTTTAGTTTCAACGTCAGTTTTTAGGGCTTCAATATCTTTACCCATTACATCTACAGTAGTTCCCAAAACATTTATCAATGAGTCTTTCGCGGCTAATTCGGTTTGTAAAATTGCAACTTTACTACTTTGTTCCTCTAAAGATTTTGTAAGTCTGTTTAATGTTCTTTCCAGTTCGGCCGATTTAAAAGCACTGTGTTTAATCTTCTTTTTTAAACTTGCCAGCTCATCTTTATTGGTTTGAAGCATTTCATTTAAATATACCAAATCCTGATTTATCTTATCCCTATCTTCTGAGGCCATCTCTGTTCCAACCTCTTGGGTTGACAATATACCTTGAGACTCTTTTATCTTTTCAATATTTTGCTCTATTTGATTCATAGCAGAGAAATAACCATCCACTTCTTCCTGCATTTGGTGTTTCACTCTTAAAAGGGAATCGTTTTGTGCTTTCAGTGCCTTGTTTTCGGCAGATTGAAAATTACACGAGGAAAAAACAAACAATGTTATAGAAAAAATTAAAAATAGCGGTTTCATTTGTAAAAAAATTAATTTTTTATTGTCACTTAAAATTCAGTAATCAAATTTATATTTAGTTGCTTAGTGCAAATTTTCAACACTTAAATCTGAAATGCAGCTAAATTCTCATTTTCAAAAAAAGACAAAGTAAAATCTATAGATTTCGAGTGCAAAGTTAGTGTTATTCTTCTAATCCTGCAACAATTATAACAATTTCACCTTTAGGTTGATAAGTTTCAAAATATTGTGCTAATTCCAGCAGTGTACCACGTTTAGTTTCTTCGAAAAGTTTCGATATTTCGCGCGATACTGATGCTTTTCTCTCCACACCCAAAACTTCTGACAATTGCGTTAGTGTTTTAACTAATCGAAAAGGTGATTCATAAAAAATCATAGTCCTGGTTTCAGCAATTAAAGCATTTATTTTTGTTTGTCGGCCTTTCTTTTGAGGAAGAAATCCTTCAAAACAAAAACGGTCGTTGGGCAAACCTGACGTTACAAGTGCCGGCACAAAAGCTGTGGCTCCGGGCAAACATTCAATATCTATTTCGTTTTCTACACATTGCCTTACAACTAAAAAACCGGGATCGGAAATTGCAGGAGTTCCCGCATCGGATATTAATGCTACATTTTGACCACTTTTAATGCGCTGAACCACATTTTCGACCGATTTGTGCTCGTTAAATTTATGATGCGATTGCATAGGAGTGTCAATGCCAAAATGTTTGAGTAAAAAGCCACTTGTACGTGTGTCTTCAGCCAAAATCAAATCCACTTCCTTTAAAATACGAATAGCTCGCATTGTCATATCTTCTAAATTGCCTATAGGCGTTGGAACCACAAAAAGTTTAGCGCTTTGAGGTGCTTGTTTTGTGAATCCTAATGATTCTTTATTGGGCTTACTCATGTTTAATACATTAATTTTTTTTACTGAAATCGGCGACGAATAATCTGAAAGAAATCTTCAGTAACTTCGTTTTTTTCGTCCCAATTGTATTTTGATTTTAAAAAGGATATTACTTCGTTCAGGCTTGCTAGTTGATTGATATAGCTCAAAGTCTTATTCATATCCTCGCCATTTCCTTTAAATAGTTCACGTTGAAAACGAAATCTGTCACCAATGCTGATGGCTTGTTTTATATCTTCTATCTTTTTATTGGCCAAAGTGGCACTGAATGAGTTATCCACTTTCGACATAAGTTCGTTGCGCGAAATGGTAGGTTGAATTATTTTATCTGCAATCGTGTTCTTTTTAGTTTCCTCGCTACTAATTCTTTTTTCGTGACTTTCAAAGCTTTGTTTTACTTCAATTAACTTGTTATTTTCGATAAAAGTTTCTTTTCGTTCATCAATTTCGTCAAAACTTATATCGGTTATAAACTCCACAACAGGTGCTTCTGAGTTAATAAAATTATCCTTATTCTCAGTATTTAAATCAATTTTTGTTGATTTTGCAGTTAGTATAGTTGGTTCATTAGCAATTTCTAATTGTGGATTAACACTGGTATGCGCCTCAGCAGCAATAGGTTTTGAAACAATTTCTTTTGAATTTTCAATGTTAGTTTGCGCGTTTTTATTATCGGCTAATTGCTCCAGAATTGTTTGAATATCTTGTGTTTTTCTTTGTGCCAAAAATATGATAGCAGTTGGATATTCATTCATTTCCATAAAGCTCTCGGTAATCATATTTAAATCTTCAATATTTTTTTGAAGTAGGCTAACTAATAATTTTCTGTTCATATCTTTTTTCTGAAAACGATTTATAACATTGTATTTTTTTATAACTTTGCCAAACAAATAAAATTCGGGTGTAAAGTTACAATTTTCGCTACATAAAATAATAAAAATATTCTAAATTTCAACAAAATAGCATGATTTACTCAGAACAAAACCATCCTTTGCAACAAAAACGAGGCAGTATTGAAGTTATATGCGGATCCATGTTTTCGGGCAAAACCGAAGAACTAATCAGACGCCTTAAAAGAGCAAATTTTGCAAAGCAACGTGTTGAAATTTTTAAACCCAAAATTGATACCAGATATTCAGATGATGAAGTGGTTTCGCACGATAAAACTTCTATCCGCTCTACACCTGTCGATTCATCAGGAAGCATTTTGCTTATGTCGGGCGAAGTGGATGTGATAGGCATTGACGAAGCTCAGTTTTTTGACGAAGGGTTGATAGATGTTTGTACACAATTGGCAGATCAGGGAATCAGAGTAATTATTGCAGGATTGGATATGGATTTTCAGGGTGTTCCTTTTGGACCCATGCCAGCATTGTGTGCTATTGCCGAGGATGTGTATAAAGTACATGCTATTTGTGTACGATGTGGTGCTTTGGCTTATGTTTCGCACAGGTTAGTTGAAAGCAACAAAAGAGTTTTACTGGGCGAAATGACTGAATATGAACCTATTTGCAGAGATTGTTACAATAAAACTAAAAAATAAATTGATAGTATTTCTTTAGTTTTATAATTGGCTTTTCCAAATAAACTCTTAGATTATCGGACTTAAATTACACAAAAATAAATTTTTCAGACAATAAAAATTTTTAGCTATGGATACTACCAAACCATATACCTTCGATCGGGTTGTTCGCATAATTATTGGAGTCATTGTAGTGTTTTTCGTGTTTTTTTTAATCAATAGGCTGAGTGGCGTATTATTACCTTTCCTTGTTGCCTGGCTTATTGCTTACCTACTTCAACCCTTTGTTTCATTTTTTCAATATAAATTAAAGTTCAAAAACCGAATATTATCTATAGTAGCCACTTTCTTATTGCTATTAATTCTAATTACAGCTCTTGTAATTACAATTACGCCACTGGTAAGCAATGAATTTGAAAAAATAATTAAACTAATAAACCTGTACACTCAAGGCTTAAAAGTGGACTCGTTTATACCCATAGCCTGGCAAAACGAAATTCGCAATTATCTTCTACAGCTTGATTTGCAATCGATACTAAATGATGAAAATATAATGTTGGCGGTAAAAAAAATAACCCCTCAACTATGGAATGTTTTTAATGGAACTTTAAGTATATTTTGGGGACTTACGGTAATAATCATAGTTTTTTTGTATTTGATTTTTATTCTTGTTGATTACGAAAAAATTACGGCTGGTATGTTTAAAATTATTCCTTTAAAATACAGACCTCTTATTTCGGACATTGTTAATGATTTAGAAGTAGGAATGAACAGTTATTTCCGTGGACAAGCTTTGGTTGCATTAATAGTAGGAATTTTATTTGCTATTGGATTCAGTATTATTGGATTACCGCTTGCTATAGTATTTGGTTTATTTATAGGAGTTTTGAATTTGGTTCCTTATCTACAAACTTTTTCTGTAATTCCGGCTTTGTTTTTGGCATACCTTCAATCCATCGAGACAGGTCAAACTTATGGTAGTGTTTTACTTTGGATTGCCTTAGTTTATATTATTGTACAATCCACACAGGATATATTTTTAGTACCCAAAATTATGGGAAAAGTTACCGGCATGAAACCGGCAGTCATTTTACTATCCTTGTCAATTTGGGGTTCGCTTATGGGTATGGTTGGACTTATTATTGCTTTACCCATTTCCACCTTAATTATTTCATATTATAAACGCTTTGTATTACACGAAACCAAAAAGGAAATTGGTGAATTAGATGATTCACAAATTGAATGATATTGCTGGTTTTAAAATTTCTTTCGATTGTTTGTTATAATATGACAATATTCTATAAAACGGACAATACTGTATCATTCATCCTACAAATTCAATTAAACACTACATTAGCTAATTAGCAAATCATCAAACACTTACCTGTTTTTATTTTCTTAAATGGATTTTAACCCCAAATCATGTATTGTACCTCGAATACATTGTGATAATTCTAATTTAATTATCTCAAATTGGGATAAATAACATGGAAAAAAATTCACAATATATATAAACAAGAAAGGTAAAAACAGTAATTATGTATATTAGGTTTATATAAAAAACTATTAGAGAATGAATTATTATACCAATTTAAAAATGTATTTTTGCAGCACTTAAAAAAACAATTCAATATGACAATCACAGAACGCTTTTTAAAATATGTAAGTTTCACAACTACATCCGACGAAAATACAAAAATGACTCCAAGTACTCCGGGTCAATTGGTTTTTGCTCAATACCTATTGGAAGAATTGAAATCAATTGGTTTACAGGAAGTTGATTTGGATAAAAATGGCTATGTAATGGCAACTTTGCCGGCCAATACCAATAAAAATGTACCCACTATCGGGTTTATATCGCACATGGATACCAGTCCCGATATGAGTGGTAGAAATGTGAAGCCACGCATTGTAAACAACTACGATGGCAATGATATTTTGCTCAATGATGAAAAAGTTATAGTCCTCGAAACCGAAAAATATCCCGAAATTTTACAATATAAAGGTCAGGATATAATAGTTACCGATGGTACAACTTTGCTTGGAGCCGATGACAAAGCCGGATTAGCTGAAATAGTAAGTGCCATGGAGTATTTGATAGCTCATCCCGAAATTAAACATGGCAAAATTCGCATTGGTTTTACTCCTGATGAAGAAATAGGACAAGGAGCCGACCACTTTGATGTTCAGAAATTTGGAGCTGAATGGGCTTATACCATGGATGGCGGAGAAATTGGAGAACTTGAATATGAGAACTTTAATGCTGCGACTGCCAAAATTACTTTTCAGGGACTGAATGTGCACCCGGGTTATGCCAAACACAAAATGCTGAATTCCATGCGGGTTGCTCAGCAATTCGCGTCAATGCTTCCACGACACGAAACACCTGAACATACTGAGAAATATGAAGGATTTTACCACTTGGTAGGAATGGAAGGTACGGTTGAAAAATCATCATTAACTTATATCATACGTGACCATGATAGGGATAGGTTTGATCGCCGCAAAAAAGAAGTACAACATTTGGTAAATAAAATTAATGCAGAATTCGAAGAAAATACTGCTACGCTTGAAATGCGCGACCAGTATTATAATATGCGCGAAAAGGTAGAGCCTGTAATGCATATAGTTGATTTAGCATTTAAAGCTATGGAAGCTGTAGGCGTGAAACCCAATGTAAAACCAATTAGAGGTGGTACTGATGGTGCACGATTGTCGTTTGAAGGACTTCCATGTCCGAATATTTTTGCCGGTGGACATAATTTTCATGGTAGATTCGAATATGTGCCTGTTCAATCGATGGAAAAAGCCATGATGGTCATTGTCAATATAGTGTCAATTCTTGAAGCTCAATAAATTAATTTGGTTCTAAATATATAAATTAAAACTATGCACAAAGCTAAAGTAATACTTTTTTCTTTTATAGCTCTTTTATGTATCTTAAATTTAAATGCAAAACCAATTTCAGCGGCTGATGCATTAAGAAAAGCACAAGAATTTTACGCGAAAAACATATCATCTGAAAGTGGGAAGAATTTAGTTAAATCCAATTCAAATTTCCAATTGGTTTATACTGCAAGTGATACTGAAAGACCTGAAAAGGTTTTGGGCAATGTTGCTGAAGAGACTGAACAAGTAGCTGAATCACTTAACAATACTTACTTTTATGTTTTTAATGATAAAAATCAAAAACGTTTTGTGATTGTTTCTGCCGATGATGCTACAAAATCCATTTTAGCTTATTCCGATGAAAGTGAATTTGCGCCAGAGAACATCCCTGATAACTTAAAATACTGGCTGGACATTTACAAATCGGAAATAAAATACGCAAAAATAAGTGGATTAAAAGCTCCCTTGATTAATACGATAGAAAATGAAGCTAATCCAACAGTTGCACCATTATTAGGTGGTTTAAAATGGAATCAGGGAAGTCCGTATAATTTGCTTTGCCCACCTGCTACAGGCGAAAAGGCACTTACAGGCTGTGTGGCAACAGCCATGGCGCAAATTATGTGGTATCACAAATGGCCAACCACAGGAGCGGGTTCACACACATACACACATGCAACTTATGGAGCACTTTCGGCTGATTTTGGAGCGACAAGCTACGACTGGGCGAATATGACTGAGACTTACAATAGCTCGTCAACTACTGCACAAAACAATGCTGTTGCTACATTAATGTATCATTGTGGTGTAGCAGTGGATATGAATTTTGGATTGTCGGCAGCAGGTGGCAGTTCGGCAGTAACCCGAAATACGGGTATTGCTCTGGTGAATTATTTTGGTTATGACCCTGATATACAATTTTATGATAGAGATAACTTTACATATACGGATTGGAAGCAAATAATAAAAACTGAACTAAATGCAGCAAGGCCCATTATTTATTCGGGCAGGACTGATGATGGTGGACATGCATTTATCTGCGATGGTTACGATAGCAATAATTTGTTTCACATTAACTGGGGTTGGGGTGGTCAAAGCAATGGTTATTTTGAGTTGAGTTCGTTAAATTCTGCTGCTCCCGACATTCGTTTTTCACCCGGTGGTTATAGTCAAAGTCAATCTATAATAATGGGAGTGCAAAAAAATGATGGTATAAGTAATCCATTTTACTCACTGAATTTTTTCCAAAATGGACTTTCTGCTACTACTTCAACTATTTCATATATCCCATCGCAAACCTTTAATGCTAGTTTTGGTTATCTAAATAATAATTACTCCACTTTTTCGGGAAAAGTGGGTTTAGGACTTTATTTAAATGGTATTTTTCAAAAAATACTAAGTCAAAAAACCATAAGTTCTCTTGCGCCTAATTATGGAAATACTTCTAGTTTATTTTCTTCCATTTCACTTAATGGGTTAACATCTAGTACTTATCAAATTTTTCCGGTTTTTCAAGTAACAGGACAAAGTGATTGGACTAAATTCAGCCAAACAATAGGTTTAAACCGTTCGTTGGAAGTTAATATCAATGGTTCATCAGCCACAATTTTTCAAACATTAGCTCAGCCCACACTAGAATTAACATCAGCTTTGAGTGCAAGTTCAAATCTTTATCAAAACAAAACTACTAATTTTAAATTCTCTGTAAAAAATACAGGTGGTGAATTTTATTCTTATTTGGGTGTATATTTGTACAATGCCGATAAATCTGTAACGCAATATATAAAAACCGGTGTTTTGTGCATTCCATCAAACGAAACAATTAGTTTTGAAATACCGGGAAGTATTACTGTTGCGCCGGGAAATTATTCAATAGCTGTAGTTGCAGATAGTACCAATTCATATGCAACAAAATATAAAATTATAGGCAAGTCGCCATTTAATCCTATCAATGTGAGCGTGCAGGCAACACCCGCAGCTCCAGTATTAACACTAGGTGCTGTTGCCATGGAAAAAACTACTATGGTAAGGTATGATACAAACACACTTACTGCAACTATAACCAACACTGGAGGTTATTACGATTATAAAACTTATGCATATATTTTACCCAGTACCGGTGGTACTCCATTAGGGAATTTTAATCCACAAATTTTGTATATTGATAATAATTCTACAAAGACAGTAACTTTTACTGGAAATGTAGATTTAACACCGGGGAATTATTATATGAAAATATATTATTACAATGGAACAAAATATCAATATGATACTAATCCGGCCTATTTCACAATTATTGCACCTACTTTAAGCTTTTCGGCAGCTACTTTAAACATTGCTAAAACAGTAGTAAGTAATAATACAATTTCTGTAAACTCAAATACTTCATGGGCTGCCGTTTCCAACCAATCTTGGTTAACAGTGAGTCCGTTGTCGGGAAGTGGAAATAAATCACTTACTCTATCTGCGTCAGCTAACAGCGGAAATATACGTGAAGCAATAGTTACAATTTCCACAAATGGAGTCGAGAGTCAAACATTAAAAGTGGTACAGGCGGGATTAAATTCAGCCATATCCACCGCAAATGGGAATATTAATATTTCAATTTATCCAAATCCAACTACCGATGTTTTGCATGTAGAAACACTGGAAATGGTAAAACTCTTGCAAGTACAAGATTTAACCGGAAGGATTTTAGCGAATTCGGTAAATACTAAATATATTTCGACTATCGACTTAAAATCAGGAGTTTACTTGTTATATATTGAAACTGAGCATGCTAAAACCACCCAAAGATTTGTTAAGAAATAAAAATTGAAATATGTTCAGAAATATGAAAACAACATTATATATAAGTGTACTTTTTGTCTTTGTTTTAATCTTCAATATGGCTTGTAAATCAAAGAAAAACATAGCGGAAGAGAATAATATTATTGAAATAAAAGATGAGGCAGTTTCAGGCATTTCTAAAACTACTGCTTCGGCATTGGTTTATAAAACCCGTAAAGACTATTCGCAATTTGTGCCGGTTATAATGAATGACGCAAAAACGGAAATCATTTCGTATCCTGACCCAACTGACGTGTATTACAAAGGTGCTTTGGCATTTCCCACTGTTCTAGCTAAAGGTTATTTGCTTGACAATCGCGGTATTTCGCCCAATGTTGCGTTTTTAAATTATACTTATCAGGAATATAGTAAACTAAAAGGATCTCCTGCAATGGGTACTTTGATAAATAAAATTATGGATAAAAATCCACTTCTCGAATTGTGGAATTGTGGGTTGCGCACTAATTTCAAGAATGAAGTAGAAGAAATTAATGTGTTGATTAATAACAATTTTGCCGATTGCAAACAAGTTTTTGTTGAACCGATAACCAATGATTTACCAAAAGATTAAAAACTCAAACAAGATCTGTTTTAAAACATTAAAATTCTGACTGTAACAAATTAATTATGAAAACAACACCATTTACTGATATTCATATTTCTTTAGGTGCGAAAATGCACGAATTTGCAGGTTATAATATGCCAATAGAGTATTCCGGCATAAATGACGAACATCTTACAGTACGCAATGCTGTGGGTGTTTTTGATGTTTCGCACATGGGTGAATTTTGGGTAAAAGGACCTAATGCCCTCAACTTTCTACAAAAAATTACTTCAAATGATGTTTCAGCACTCGAAATTGGGAAAGTGCAGTATTCTTGTTTTCCAAACGGAAAGGGAGGTATTGTGGACGATTTGTTGGTTTATCATTACGAACATGCTAAATACCTGCTGGTGGTAAATGCTTCGAATACTGAAAAAGACTGGAACTGGTGTGTTGCCAATAATACTGAGGGTGCAGAGCTCGAAAATGCTTCGGATTGGATGGCGCAATTGGCAATACAAGGACCAAAAGCCACTGAAATGTTACAAAAACTAACAAGTGTCGATTTATCAACCATACCCTATTATGCCTTTAAAGTTGGTGATTTTGCCGGAGTTGAAAACGTGATACTTTCTAACACGGGTTATACTGGTGCGGGCGGTTTTGAACTTTATTTTTACCCCGAACAGGCTATAAAAATATGGAATGCTTTGTTCGTAGTGGGTGCGGAATATGGAATTAAACCAATAGGATTGGGAGCGCGCGATACCTTACGTTTAGAAAAAGGGTTCACTTTGTATGGCAATGATATTGACGACACCACTTCGCCTATTGAGGCCGGATTGGGTTGGATTACAAAATTTGTGGAAGGTAAGAACTTTATTGACAGAGCATTGCTAGAAGAACAAAAGAAGAATGGCGTGAGTCGTAAATTGGTGCGTTTTGAGCTGCTTGAACGAGGTATTCCACGTCACGGCTACGATATTGTCAACGTAAACAATGAAATTATTGGTCAAGTTACATCAGGCACTATGCTCCCCGATAGTAAAAAAGGAATAGGGATGGGTTATGTTTTGACACAATATGCGCAAAAAGACTCAAAAATTTTTGTTCAGATTCGTTCCAAAAATTTAGAGGCGACAATTGTAAAATAAATTACAAATAAGGGTATTATTGTTTGGATTTCATTTATTTGTTTGATTTTAAAAAAAACAATTTTCAATGAAAATAAATTTCTTACTTATAATACTGTTAAGTTTATCTTACCAAGTTTTTAGTCAGGAAAAACACAAGCTGATAAAAGACAGTGCGGATGCAAGTTCGATAACTAAGAAGATATTTCAGATTCAGGAACTTGAGGTTAAAGCTTCACTTACCGATGCCAATATAAAATCTGGCTCGACCGGGCTTTCAATTAATATTAAAGATTTGAAGCAATTGCCAACTTTGGTTGGAGAATCAGACCCATATAAAGCTTTGCAATATATGGGTGGAGTTTCGCAAGCAGGTGAAGCAAGTGCCGGATTGTACGTACGAGGAGGAAATAACGACCAAAATTTGATTCTATTGAATGGAAGTTTAATTCAAAATCCCACCCATGTATTAGGCATTTTTTCGGTCTTTAATCCCGATTTAATTGAGAAAATGACCTTTATTAAATCTGGCATTCCTGCCGAATATGGCGGTCGACTTTCATCGGTTGTTGATATCAATACTTTCAACAATATCCCTCAAAAATTCAAGGTAGATGGATCTATCGGTTTAATATCGTCACGCATTGCTACACAAATCCCAATAAGCCATAACTTTTCATTATATGCTTCGTTACGTGGAAGTTATATAAGCTCACTTATCCTGCCTACACTTACACATTTTGGCATCGACACGCTTCTTACCCAAAATAAATATGAGTATTGGGATTTAAATGCCGGTTTTATATATCAATTGGCACGAAAAACCAAGTTAAGCGGACATTTTTATACAGGTAGAGATGATATTTCGATAATGCCGATGTCGCGCTTTTTGTTTGACAAAAATGCTACATATTGGCAAAATACAGCATCCGGTATTCAGCTATATCATTTTTTTAATGAAAAATGGAGCATGAATCACCAATTAAACTTTTCAAAATTTGAACTTGCGGCTAATATTGATTTGTTCAAATCATACAATGAGTTAAGCACACAACTTAAAACTTTCAATTACAAATTTGATTTTTTTAATTTTAAAGGCAAACATAATATACGATTTGGAAGCGAATTTACATACAATATGGCTTCACCTCATTTCGTTAAGGTCGATTCAGTCATACCCATTGAAGTTGACAATCAGCACAATGACATACATTCCAGTCAAGTGGCACTATATTTCAGAGATGAGATTAATTTAAAAAACTGGCAATTTAATGTTGGACTCAGGGCCAATTTATATTCGCATCTGGGACCATACACCGATTATAATGATAGTGGAAATACCTATTACTCACAAAACAAGATAATTAAATCTTATGTTGGGCTTGAACCTCGATTTTTTATGCGATATTTGTTTACCAACCAATCATCACTAAAAATAACAACTTCGCGCCACATTCAATACCTGAATCAGATTCCCGTTTTTTCATTTGGCATTCCTGCCGATTTACAATTGCCTGCAAGCCTAAAAGTCATGCCACAAACATCCTGGCATTTTTCAGGAGGTTATTTTCGTAATTTTTCAGACAATGCCTGGGAAACAAGTTTAGAATTATATTATAAATCATTGCAGCATCAACTTGAATTTAAAAGTGGTATTACAGAATCGTTTACCAATGGCAATATTGAGAAAAATCTACTTATTGGTAAAGGCTGGTCGTATGGAACAGAATTAAAAATCAGAAAAAATACCGGAAAATTTACCGGTTGGATAGCATATAACTTGGCATGGGCTTACAGACAATTTGACCAAATCAACCAGGGAAAAGTTTTTTTAGCTCGTAATGATAGACGGCATGATATTTCAGTAGTAAGCATGTACGAACTGAATAAACGCTGGAGCTTTTCAAGTCTATTTGTTTATGCCACAGGTAATAGACTGAATCTACCCTTAAGTTGGTTTGTGATAGACAAAAATATAATTTTAGAATATGGACATTACAATGCATTTGAAATGCCTGCCTATCACAGACTTGATCTTTCGGCAAGTTTAAAGTTAAAACCAAGAAAAGCATTTCGTTCGGAATTAAATTTCTCCATTTATAATGTTTATAATCGGGCAAATCCGTTTCAAATTATTTTTGATACAAAAACTTCAGGCATAAATAAGCTTGATTTTAAATATAAAATGTCATATTTGATGCCGATAATTCCTTCGGTATCATGGGTTTTTCATTTGTAAATTTATAATATGAAGAGGACAATATTTATATGCTGTTGTGTTTTGTTTTTCATGAATTCTTGTAAGCCCGATTTGAATTATGAAATAAAAGGCTATACACAAAAAGTAATTGTTGAAGGGTCAATTGCCAGTGGCGAGTTTGCAGCTGTATATTTAAGTTTAAACGTGCCGGTATGGGAAAAGATAGATTCTGCAAACGTACTGAATCATGTAATCAGAACCGCTAAGGTAAGTGTTTCGGATGGTGAAAAAACAGAGATTTTAACTTCGGGTTGGGATAAAACACATTTTCCGCCTTATGTGTATAAAGGTACCGATTTAAGAGGCGTTGAAGGTAAAACATACACTATCAAAGTTGAATATAGCGGAATAACATTAAATGCTGTAACTACTATTCCTTTTGGAACAGATATTGATGAATTTTCTGATACAGAAGCAATTAATAATGATAGTTTGCGAAGCATATTAATGTCATTCACCATTGATCCGAAAAAGAAAACAAGCTTTAAAGTTTATACAAAAAAGAAAAAGGATGGCTTTTATACCGCAACACCTTTACTTTTCAATTCAGAATTTACCTTGTCGGGCAAACAAAGTTTTAATATTAGTCCACGACCAAGCACCTCAGACCCGAGTTATAGTGAAAGTGCTAATTTTGCTTCGGGTGATACAATTCAGATTCGTTTTTGCGCTTTAGACAGCATATCAACTGATTTTTTCAAGGCCTTGACCTTTTATTCATCAAATTCAGGAATTGGTAGTGCATTTTTTGTTGGGGAAAAAAATCCTTTGAAATCGAATATCAGTTTGCCCGGATTTGGTATATGGTATGGGTATGCGGTTAGGAAATATATTTATGTCGTAAAATAAAAAAGAGAGGAAAAATCCTCTCTTTTTTATTTTTAAATTTATTGAGGAACAATGTCCTGATATTCTTCAAGTTTTGTTATTAAATCTTCAAATCCGGTTTCGATATAATTTTGTATATCAACTTTTGAACCATCGCTAAGCACAAAACGCGGTTGAAGTGAATACTCAACATCAAGACTGTTAATTTTACCATCGCCATTAATATCATAATCACTTGATTCTAAAACATAAAACTCAATATCAGCAAATTTCTGGTTATCATCAACATAATATCCATAACAAATTAAATGTTTATTTATAACGTCCGCTTGTGCTTCATATCCGGCTCTTGTTTCAGTATTGCTTATTGCATTCATATCGTCAACAAATGCTGACATATCTTTTAAACCTCCCAAAATAGCGATATTCATCATTTGGAAATAAATGGCTCCTGATTGCATAAATTCATCTGGATACTCAGCATCGGCATATTTTTCTGCTATTAAATCACCTTTGGCAGTTACTTCCATTTTAACTAAAGTTTCGCTCTTTAACTTAAACTCATAGGTTCCGGAAGCTTCTGTAGATTTGTTGTTAATTTCTGCTGACCAAGAGTAATCTCCCATTACCAGAGTTTGCTTTACTTTTATTGGTGTTCCGTCACTTTTATACGAACCACTAAATTCGGCTTCCATCACTTTCGAACCATCTACTTTCATTGTATAAGTTATCGATGATGGATAATAATCTTCACTGTCAGGCACTTGAATGTCTGTTTCTACATATACAACGGTAATTTCAGCATTATTAGTTGTTGAAGTTTCAGTTGCCGGGAAACGGTAAATGGCTTTGTTTGTTAATGTTTTTACTAATACGAAATCGTTCAAGGCTGGTTTCCATTCCCATTCACCCCACATTTCACTTTCTACGTACGATACTCTTAATTGACGATCAAAGTTTCTTAATACATTGGTGTTTCTGTTTTTCAAATCAGCATGAAGTACTTTGAGTGGTGCAGCAGCAGCGGCATCTGTTTTGCCAATAAATTGCAATCCTGCCTTAAAGGCTTTGGTGTCTTGCATTCCATCCATTTTGTCGACAAAGTCAATTCCGCTTTTTTCAATTTTTTCCTTTTGTTCCTCTACAGTTAATTTAGAGAATTTCAAAGTTTTGTCCAAATCCAACTCATCCGTTTTACAGGAATTTAGTGCAAATAACATGGTAAAAGCACTAAGCAATAAGTAAAATGCATTTTTCATTTTGAGTAATAATTTATGAGTTTGTGATATAAAAATATACGCCAAAAGTAATGATTTTTTGAATAATAAACAAAAATAATCGACAATATTTTTTGATTTTTCTATTTCTATTTTTGAAATTATAAAAATATCTTATGCAATAGTATACTGTCCGGATTTTGATAAAACAAATAATATACTAATTTTGCAAAATGCTAATAAAGAAACAAACCAAATATGTCATCAAAAAACGCTATAAACAATAAAGATCAACAAATACATAAACTACCACATCCTTTATTGGCCTTGTTACCTGTAATAATTTTAGTGATCCTGGTAGGTACTTCTGTGTCAATTTTTGGCAGTGATGCGCTGAACGGAGGAAGCCAGATGGCATTGCTTTTTGCAACCGCTATTTGTTTGATTGTTGGCAAAATAGCTGTTAATGTAAAATGGAGTTCATTTGAAAATTCATTGCACAAAAACATTAAAAATATCACCACAGCCTTGCTTATTTTGCTCATTATTGGCGCGCTATCGGGAACATGGATGATAAGTGGCATAGTTCCAATGTTTATTTCGTACGGAATGAAAATAATAAGACCTGAGATTTTTTTAGTTTCGGCTTTGGTAATTTGTTCTATAGTTTCGGTAGTTACCGGGAGCTCCTGGACAACTGTTGCAACCATAGGAATTGCATTGATGGGAATTGGGAGAGCTCAGGGTTTTTCGGATGGATGGATTGCCGGTGCGATTATTTCTGGTGCCTATTTTGGCGATAAAATTTCGCCGCTCTCTGATACAACTATTTTAGCATCATCAATTACAGGCACTCCGCTTTTTACGCATATAAGGTATATGCTGATAACTACTTTTCCATCGATGCTTATTTCTCTGGTAGTTTTTGGTATTGCAGGTTTCTTTAATGCCAATATTTCTACTGCGAATATTACTGAATATCAAAACATTTTGCATCACAAATTCAATATTTCACCCTGGTTATTGATAGTACCTTTAGTTACCATTTTTATGATAGCCAAACGTTATCCACCACTTGTTTCCTTATTTATTTCAATGCTTTTGGCAGCAATATTTGCATTTATATTTCAAAAAGAACTTTTATTTGAAATTGCCGGAGGTAAAGGCACATTAAATGCCCTAAAAGGAACTTTAATTTCATGTTATGGCAGCACTTCTATCAATTCGGGGAATGCTGAAATTAACAGTTTAATCGCTACACGTGGTATGCAGGGTATGCTTTATACTGTTTGGTTGATTATTTGTGCTACTTGTTTTGGTGCTGCAATGGCAGCAACTCGTATGTTGGAAAGTATAACAAACACACTGACACATTATATCCGAAATACCACTAGTTTGGTTAGTTCAACAGTAGCATCGGGTCTTTTGACGAATTTAACCATGGGAGATCAGTATTTATCACTTATACTTACCGGAAATATGTTTAAAGATTTATATGAAAAACGCGGTAACGAAAGCCGCTTGCTCAGCCGAAGTTTGGAAGATAGTATTACCGTAACTTCAGTCCTAATTCCTTGGAATTCATGCGGAATGACTCAAAGCACAGTGCTAGGAGTTGCAACCTGGGTTTATATACCCTATTGTGTTTTTAACTATGTAAGTCCTTTGATGAGTATATTTATTGCATCAATTGGGTTCAAAATTTTCAATAAAAATCAATCTCCTCAAAAATAAATTTCAATAATTCTGCTTTTCTTTAATTAGTCAAAAATAAGACGATTGAATTTTATTCTAAAAAGAAAGGTCTTCTAAGTTATTTTTTTTATTTTTTAACCGCATTAAAGGTGTTAATTGTCAATATTTGATGTACTTTTGTATGATTTTTCCCATAAACTGCTCTTATACTTATTCTTTTTACACATGAATAATAAATTTGTAACCAATTTCACACCACACATCGTTGCTGTTCTGCTATTTACAGTAATTTCTTTTTTGTATTTTAAGCCTGTTATTGAAGGAAAACAACTTTTAGGACATGACTCCGAAAGTTGGATGTGTATGGCAAAAGAAACAATTGATCACAATGAAAAAAGTGACGATGTTACGCTTTGGACTAATTCTATGTTTGGTGGTATGCCTACTTATCAAATTTCGATGCAGCAACCTTACAATTTCATAAAATACTTTGAGGATGTAATCATGTTTTATCCAAATACAGTATACAATTTAATGCTCTATTTATTAGGGTTTTATGTATTGTTACTTGCATTCAAAGTAAAACCCTGGTTGGCCATTGTTGGTGCAATTGCATTTTCTTTTGCATCGTACAACTTAATTATAATTCTTGCCGGACATAATTCCAAAGCGATTACGATTGCTTATATGGCACCACTTATCGGGAGCGTTTTCATGGCATTCCGGCAAAATAAAATTATCGGTAGTTTACTAACCGCCTTTTTTCTAAGTTTGGCAATTCGGGCTAATCACGTACAAATTTTATATTACACACTGATAATTCTTTTGTTTTTTGGCGTAGTTGAATTTATTTATAGTTTAAAAAACAAAGAAATAAAATCGTTCTTTCAGTCTGTAGGTTTGGTTCTTATTGCAGCTTTATTAGCAATAGGAATGAATGCAACTTCTCTAATAACTACTTATGAATATGGACAATACACCATGCGCGGCAATTCAAATGGGTTAACAGTTGATGCTCAAAACTCGCAACATGGTTTAAATAAAGATTATATTACTCAGTGGAGCTATGGCGTAGATGAAACAATGACTTTGTTGATACCAAATTTTAAAGGTGGTGCAAGCGCAGGATATTTGGATGCCAAAAGCGAAACCGGTGAGAAACTTAAATCGATGGGTGTGCCTAATGTGGAAACTATGATGAAGGAAATGCAACTTCCATTGTATTGGGGTGATCAACCGGGCACTTCAGGGCCTGTTTATTTAGGAGCTATCATTATTTTCTTATTTGTATTAAGTTTCTTTCTGGTAGAAAAAAGAATACTTTGGTGGTTAACACCTATGATTTTGCTCACATTAATGCTATCGTGGGGAAGAAATTTTATGTGGCTAACCGATATTTTTATCGATTATATTCCGCTTTATAATAAATTTAGAACTGTATCGATGACTTTAGTCGCAACAGGTTTTGGAATTACGCTTTTAGCTATATTGGCATTGAAAGAGCTATTTAATCCGGATATTAACAAAGAAAAATTAAGTCGTCCGATAATTATAAGTGCCGCAATTACAGCCGGTATTTCACTTATTTTTGCTATATTGCCGGGCATGGCAGGTTCGTTTATTGGAGCTACCGATGCACAGCAATTTCAAGGTGATTATGCATTTCTAAATCAAACTTTACCCATGGATCGCAAGGCGATGCTGGTTGGCGATGCATTTCGTTCTTTTGGTTTTATAATAGCAGCAGCGGGACTTATTTGGCTTTACTCAAAAAACAAGCTAAAAACAAATCTTACCATTGTTTTGCTTGGAATACTATTTTTAGCCGATTTAGTTCCTGTGTGTAAAAGATATTTGAATGATGACAGTTTTACTCGCAAACGCAAGTTTGAAAATTTGAGTCAACCTACAAATGCCGATAATATAATATTGCAGGATAAATCTGAATTTAGAGTTTTGAATGCTGAAGTAAGCATTTTTAATGATGCAAGTCCTTCGTATTTCCACAAAAACATTGGAGGTTATCATGCAGCCAAACTCCGTCGTTATCAGGAACTTATCAATATGCAAATCGAAAAAGAAATTGGGCAACTTTTCGGAGCTTTTGGACGGGCAAAAACTTTTGAACAAATTGCACCTACGCTCGATTCATTGGGAGTACTGAATATGCTGAATATGAAGTATGTAATTTACAATAAAGATGCGGCACCTCTCAACAATCCTTATGCTAATGGAAATGCATGGTTTGTAAACAAAGTGAGTATTGCTGCCAATGCAGATGAGGAAATGAAATTAGTAGGCGAAATTGATACAAAACATGAGTTGGTAGTAGATAAAATCTTTGCCCAGAATTTAATAACTAATTATAATCCCGACAGTACAGCTACAATTTCGTTGAAATCGTATAAGCCCAATCATTTAATATATAATTTCAGTTCCAAAACAGATCGCATGGCTGTTTTCTCCGAAATTTATTATGATAAAGGTTGGAACGCTTATATAAATAGTGAAAAAGTTCCTTATATCAGAGCCAATTATTTATTACGTGCTATGCAGTTAAAAGCTGGCAATTACGAAATTGAATACAAATTTGAGCCATTATCATATAGCTTAGGCAACATAATAGCATTGGTTTCGTCAATTCTATTAAGTTTAAGTTTTCTTGTTTTCCTTTTTTTAAAATTGAAGAAAAACAAACAAACCAAATAAAAAAAATCCAACTATGTCAATAAAACCCAGACAAAAAAATAGATTTAAAAAAATAAGTTTGACAACTACATTGAGTATGTCATTGGTGCTTTTCTTAATTGGCTTAGTTAGTTTGCTCATCTTTGTTGCTCGCGACTTAAGTGTATATGTAAAGGAAAATATAAATCTTTCTATTATCCTCGAAGATAAAATTATGCAGTCGGATATGGATAGAATTGAAGAATTTATTAGCTTATCTCCATTTACAAAAAGTGTGGTATACATAAGCAAAGAAGATGCATTGAAAGATCACATAGCCTCATTGGGCGAAAACCCCGAAGATTTCTTAGGTTACAATCCTTTATTAGCTTCGTTGGAAGTGAAATTAAAAGCAGATTATGCGAATACAGACAGTGTTGCAGTAATTGAATCAAGTTTCAAGGATTTTGTTGGTATTAATCAAATTGCATATCAAAAAGATTTGGTAAGTTTAATTAATAACAATGTAAGTAAATTGAGTTTCTTGTTGCTTTGTTTAACCATAGTATTAATGATAGTTTCGGTAGCATTGATAAATAATACTGTTCGGCTTGCTGTTTTTTCAAATCGTTTTTTAATTAACACCATGAAGCTAGTGGGAGCCAATCGGTCGTTTATCTTAAAACCCTATTTAAAACAAGCCGTTATACATGGAATTGTGGCTGGCATTTTTTCACTCGTTTTACTAACATTTATGGTAGCTTATGTTCAAATAGAATTTGGCATGGTAGCGAAAATAATTAATCCTGTTTCAAGTATGATAGTTACACTTATCGTATTAGTTAGTGGTGTAATATTGTCTGGTCTTTCAACCTATTTTGCTGTAAGTAAGTATTTGAAAATGACCACAAATGAAATGTACGAATTATAATATAGTATTTTAAAGATTAACAATATATTTAATGTAATTAATTATGGAGAAGAACAGCGGTTTAACATTAGGTAAAACAAATATTTACTTAATTGCTATTGGATTTTTAATTATTGTTTTAGGTTTTATTCTAATGAGTGGATCAACAACCATAGTAGAATTTAATCCCGATATTTTTAGTACACGTCGAATAACAGTTGCGCCAATGGTATCACTGTTTGGATTTGCTTTTGTAATTTTTGCCATACTTTACAAACCAAAAGCAAAAAAATAATGAGTATTTTAGAATCAATTATTATTGCAATTGTTGAAGGAATTACAGAATTTTTGCCCGTATCGTCTACCGGACATATGGTTATTGCCCAAAGTTTATTGGGAATAGAAAGTTCAGATTTCGTTAAAGCTTTTACTGTAAATATTCAATTTGGTGCTATTCTTTCCGTTATAGTTCTATATTGGAAACGATTTTTACAAAGTTTCGATTTTTATCTAAAACTGCTAATAGCTTTTATTCCTGCAGCTATAATTGGGTTTTTAGCAAGTGATTATATTGATCAAATGCTCGAAAGTGTATTTGTGGTAGCTTTGATGTTGGTAATTGGTGGCGTATTTATGTTATATGTTGACAAATGGTTTAACAAACCCGAAGAAAATCAGGAAATGGACTGGAAAAGAGCTTTAAAGATCGGTTTCTTTCAATGTATAGCCATGATACCTGGAGTTTCGCGTTCTATGGCAACAATAGTTGGCGGTATGTCCACAAAATTGACACGGAAAAATGCTGCAGAATTCTCATTTTTTCTTGCAGTACCAACCATGGCAGCTGCTTCGGGATATAAATTGCTTAAACTTTTTTCTGAACCAACAGGGATAAACATGTTAAAAGAGAATATTTTGCTTTTGATTATCGGCAATGTAGTGGCTTTTATAGTGGCTATGGCAGCAATAAAGCTCTTTATTGAGTTTTTAACAAAATATGGATTTAAAGCATTCGGATATTATCGCATAGTTGTTGGGACTATATTATTAATTCTGTTGTACTTAGGTGTTGATTTGAAAGTGATATAAGTTCAAGAACAACATATTTAATTGTTAAGAGTAATCAAACAATCAGTTTTTTTTATTTAAAAAAATGAGATTAAAATATGCAACAAATACTCTTTAAATTGAAATATCTTGGATTAAAGATCCTTAAAAAACTAGAAATTTTGAAATTTATTAATTTCAAAACAAGTATATATTTAAATGAAATAAAAATTAGAGTTCCATTTATCAATGGTATTGGGTTTACAAATTTTGTTTTAAGTAAAAATTGGATCGACTGTTTATTGGAATCTTTTATTGAAAAGGATAAAACATTTGTTGATGTAGGAGTGAATATTGGACAAACACTTTTAAGGGTTAAAACTTTGCACTCAGAACTAGAATATTTAGGATTTGAACCAAATTCATATTGTACATCATATACCAAACAACTGATAAAAATCAATCAATTTAATATTTGCATTGTTCAAAATTGTGCATTATCCGATTCAGTTGCCAATTTGATACTTGAAAAATCATATTTAGAAGATTCGCGAGCGTCTGTTGTTTCATCTTTGCGGCCAAATTATTTCAATGAAAAGGAAAACGTTTTGGCTTTAGATTATCAGTCATTTTACATGGATAAAAATATTTCATTCGTAAAAATTGATGTTGAAGGTGCTGAATATGAAGTATTACAAGGTATGAAAGATGCGCTTGTAAAATATAAACCAATTATTACTTGTGAAGTGTTGGATAGTCATACAATCGATACTTTTGATTTTACTCAAAAAAGAGCAAAATTAGTATCTGAATTACTGAAATCCATTGATTATGAGATAGTCCAATTACATGCTAATGAAAAAAGTATCATTGCATTTAATAAAATTGATACGATATTGATAAAACAGTGGACTGACGAAAGTGAATTTTTAAATGATTATTTGTTTTATCCTTCAGAAAAGAAGGAATCTGTTTTTGAAAAACTAAATAACATCATTAATAGAAACTGAATATAAAGCATAAATAAGACTTTAATCTTTTGAATATCAATGTAATTGCAATTTCATTTGATGTTTTTAAAATATTAATGAAATGAGTTACTTAAAATATATTTTCGATGAATTTTATTGACGGGGAGGTTCTGTATGTAAATAAACCTTTGCATTGGACATCATTTAATCTGGTGAGTAAGTTGCGTTGGAGAATGCAAAAAACACTAAAAATAAAGAAGTTAAAAGTTGGACACGCTGGAACTCTCGACCCATTGGCGTCAGGAGTTATGATAATTTGTACCGGAAAAAAAACCAAATTAATCGAAAGTTTTCAGTATCAAACTAAAGAATATCTGGCTACCCTAAAATTGGGAGCAACTACACCTTCGTTTGATTTGGAATTAGCGATTGATGGAACTTATCCAACTGAACACATTGACCGTGCATTAATTGATAAAGTTATTCCAAGTTTTGTGGGTGAAATATGGCAAGTACCTCCTGTTTATTCAGCAGTAAAAGTTGAGGGGAAACGAGCATACGATTATGCACGTGACGGTCAGGAAGTTGAACTAAAAGCCAAGTTGTTGGTTATAGATGAGATTGAGGTAATTGACTATGCCGCTGATATTTTAAAAATCAGAGTTGTTTGCAGTAAAGGCACATACATACGAGCGTTGGCACGCGATATTGGACTTGCTTTAGAAAGTGGTGCACACCTGATAGCATTAGAACGGACAAGAATTGGAGACGTAAGTTTGAAGGATTGCTGGGAAATTGAAGATTTGGTTACACATATTACGAATATATCGGAAGTGTAATTTATTATTCACTGCCCCCTAACCCCCTGAAGGGGGAAAATTAAGGGCTAAATGTTGTTTTACTGAAGCAGAATTAATTTACTTTAGTTTTGAGTTTTTCTAATATAATTATAATTTTATAATGTTCAATTGTTCATTACAATTTCAAAAAATGGATTATTCAATACTTTATTGAAAAATATCGAAAACAAATAAATGTTTGCAATGTGCATAAATAGAGCTTTTTAGCAATAATCAGATATAATGCAAGTTGCATGGAACAAAATTAAATAAATAAAGACGAAAGTATGAAACTATCGAAGTTTAAATTTAAATTACCGGAGGAACTAATTGCGCAATATCCGGCAAAACATCGTGATGAGTCACGTTTAATGGTAGTGCATCGCAAAACCGGTGAAATTGAACATCGAATTTTTAAAGATGTCCTTGAATATTTCAAAGAAAAAGATTTATTCATTTTCAACGATACAAAGGTATTTCCTGCCCGACTTTTTGGGAATAAAGAAAAAACAGGTGCTCAAATTGAAGTTTTTCTACTTCGTGAGCTCAATCACGAAATGCGTTTGTGGGATGTTTTAGTAGAACCTGCACGCAAAATAAGAATTGGAAACAAACTCTATTTTGGGGATGATGATTCGGTTGTAGCTGAAGTTATTGATAATACTACATCGAGAGGTCGCACATTAAGATTTTTGTTTGATGGAACGCACGAAGAGTTTAAAAAGAGTTTATATAGTTTAGGCGAAACTCCACTACCTCATAATATTAAACGTGCTGTAGAAGAAGAGGATGCGGATAGATTTCAAACAATATTTGCAAAAAACGAAGGTGCGGTTTCGGTTCCTGCTGCTGGTACTCATTTCAGCCGTGAATTATTAAAACGTATGGAAATTAAAGGCATTGAATCTGCTTTTGTTACATCGCACATGAGCTTAGGAAATTTTCGCGAAATTGATGTGGAAGATTTGACTAAACATAAAATGGATTCAGAGCAAATGAATATCACTACCGAAACGGCTGATATTGTAAATAAAGCCCGCGATGAAGAGAAAAGTATCTGTGCAGTAGGTGTTACCGTAATGCGTGCTTTGGAAACTGTAGTTGGTACCGAAGGCAAAATTAAACATTATACGGGTTGGACCAATAAATTTATTTTTCCACCTTACGATTTTACTGTGGCCAATTCATTGATTACTAATTTTCATTTACCATACAGCACACTTTTAATGCTAACAGCTGCATTTGGCGACTACGATTTGGTAATGAAAGCTTATGAAATAGCTATTGAAAAAGAATATAAATTCGGTGTTTATGGCGATGCCATGTTAATTATTTAATTAAATTACAACCCGATTTGCTCTTAACTGAAAAAGTCTGCTGAAATCACTTTCAGCAGACTTTTTTATTATTTCGTGTTTAGCGTTTCGTGTTTCCGAATGATAGTATTCAAAATGAGGAAGTTAAATCAGAATTTTTTAATTTAATTCATTAATCATAGGAATACATTCTTCCATTTCTACATTCTTACATTTCTCTTGTCTTTAATCTTTTGTCTTTGTTCTTTGCTCTTTAATCTAATCTCAAACAGCCTTAAAACTCATATCCAAACTTTTAACCGAGTGAGTCAAAGCACCTACCGAAATAAAATCAACGCCACATTCGGCATATTCACGCAAAGTATTGAATGTTATTCCGCCCGAAGATTCTGTTTCAAATTTCCCAGCAATAATTTCTACTGCTTTACGAGTGTTTTCGACACTAAAATTGTCGAGCATTATTCTATCAACACCGCCAATTGCCATTACCTGAGCCAATTCATCAAAATTGCGAACTTCAATTTCAATTTTCAGGTTTTTGTTTTTCTCCTTCAAATACTCTTGAGCTCTTAGAATTGCTTTGTCAATTCCACCGGCAAAGTCAACATGATTGTCTTTAAGTAAAATCATGTCGTACAATCCAATGCGGTGATTAACTCCACCACCAATTTTTACAGCTTCTTTTTCGAGCAAACGCAATCCCGGAGTAGTTTTACGTGTGTCCAGAACATTTGTTTTTGTACCTTCAAGCATTTTTACATATTCCCTGGTGCGTGTTGCTATTCCACTCATTCTTTGCATAATGTTGAGCATCAATCGCTCTGTTTGTAAAAGTGATTGGGTTTTACCTTCAACCACAAAGGCTATATCACCTTTTTTTACTTCAGCACCATCGTTTATAAAAACGGTCATTTTCAATTCGGGATCAAAAGCTTTGAAAATTTCACGTGCTACTTCTACACCGGCAATTACACCATTTTCCTTAATTATAAGTTGCGATTTGCCTATGGCAGTTGCTGGGATGCACGACAAAGTTGTGTGATCACCATCGCCTATGTCTTCAGCAAACCAAAGCGAAATAAGTTTTTCGAAATCATTAGTCATTAGAGGGCTCAATTCTAAGTTGTTGTATTAATATTTGATTGGCAGATTTACGCGTAAGTATATAAACGCGATATACTCCACTATTTGTTTTAAGCTCGCCGATAGTAAAACTTGCAGCATCTTTGGTACCTTTATGTAAAATCAGAAAGGAACTTACATGATTGCTGCGAAAAAAATCGGTAATAATGCCCGAAGCTTGTGGTTTACTAAAAACATCGTTTTTAGTGCCTATAACAAGCTCTACGTTAGTATTTAAATAGCTTGAAATCTTACTTGCATTGCCAACATTAAATGCCGAAACCAAATCGGTAGGTACTTCTGAATTTTGCGTAAATACGAAAGGCAAAAAACAAAGTAAAAACATACTGATTAAAATTGACTTTATTGTCTTCATAATTAAATTTATTTTATGTAAATAGGAATTCTAATTCTGTAATATCATTAAAAATTGCCATATTTGCACTGATTTAAATATTCATGCTGCAAAAGTACATTTTTTAATTCGTAGCAGCCAAATATTTATGTTGTTTTTTAATACATCAAATAACGAACCAAAATCAATCTATTGCATAAAATAAGATGAAAATAATTTTTTTAGTCGTTGGTAAAACCTTAAATTCGAATTTAATTGAACTCCAGAATGAATACCAGGGGAGACTGAAGCATTATGTTACATTTGAAACTATAACTATCCCTGAACTAAAAAACACTAAAAATTTATCATTTACCGAACAAAAGGAAAAAGAAGCAGATTTAATTCTTAAATGTCTTGAAAATTCTGACGAAGTAATTTTACTTGATGAAAAAGGAAAACAGCACACATCCATAGGATTTTCAGAATTTATTGAAAAAAAATCCTTAACTTCATTAAAACGCATGGTTTTTGTTGTTGGAGGACCGTATGGTTTCTCACAGCGCATATATCAAAGGGCAAATGCCCTGATATCGCTATCAGCCATGACTTTTTCGCATCAAATGATACGGGTGATTTTTTTAGAGCAACTATACCGAGCTTTTACGATACTTAAAGGTGAACCTTATCATCATGAATAAAGAAGATTGGGGTTTGAAGACAAAAGACAAAAGACAAAAGATGAAAGAACAAAGAGCAAAGATCAAAGAACAAAGATATTAGACAATAGACTGCAGACAACAAACATTAGCCCCATGTTTTCTGAAGCTCCTTTGGAGAATGGGACTTGCCTGACGGCAGGCAGGGTTAAAACATAAAATATATCATTTAATATTCTCAGTTATTTATGACAAAAACATATAAATATTTAATTATCGTTTTTTTTACTAGCTTATGTTTAGGCTGGCTAAGCGAGTTTATGTACATCAAATCGCCTCAAAAAGCGATTGATGTGGAACAGTTTCAGTCAGAACTTAAAATAAAACAAGAGCTTGCGACAAAAACACTTGAAAAAATCAAGGACATTCTGATTCATAGATCTTTAGACTCCGTAACTCATGCTACTTTCCCTGATAATGAAATTACTTATTATTTGTTTTCAGAAAATCAACTCGTATTTTGGTCTGAGAATCATATTGATACCGAAAACTTTTATCCTACAACGGAATTTGATTGGGAATACTCATTGCTGCCGAACGCACATTGTATAGCAAAATGTATTCGGGTAGATAATTATTATATATTAGCGCTTATTACAATTAAATATAATTATCCATATCAAAATGAAACTCTTAAAAATACTTTTGCTAAAGGTTTTAGCACCAATGATTTAATTGAAATACAGCACGACGATCTTTTAAAAGAAAACTCAATTCGAAACAACAATACTGACTATTTATTTACTTTGGTCAATCCCGAAGTAAATATTTTTAGTGATTTCTGGGGCTATCTTGGGTTGATACTACATACTATTTCGTTTTTAATTTTGTTTTTTCTATATACCAACATTGTTCAATTTACCAAGCGTAAACACATTAGCGTTCAGTTTTTTTTACTCATCTTTTCAATTCTCACGCTTATTTTAGGTTTAAGTTTGTACTTCGATCAACCTTCATTAATTTATTGGAATAAACTGTTTTCTCCTTTTCAATATGCTTCAAATCCATTTTTAGCATCCATAAGTCACTTAGCAATAGTGAGTTTGTTTTTTCTGGCTTCAAATTATATTTTTTATTTTAACGTTAAATTGAGCAGCAAAGTTCAAACATACAAGGCTTTTATTTTACAATTCGTTTTTGCATTACATTTTGTATTGGTGTACTTTATTATTAGCGGTTTAATTACGCATTCAAGTATTCAAATAAGCATTTTAAAATTTAACGACATCTCGGTCATTAGTATTTTTACTCACTTTCTGATTCTACTTTGGGGAATTGGATTAACTCTGTTATTCTATAAAACCCACAATTGGCTAAAAAAAGAGCATAAAATTAAGACTGCAATTTTATTTGATATTATAATAATAATTTTGATATTGGTTTTATCCATTATTTTCAGCAAAGAAGATGTTTATAGATTAAGTATTTCATATTCAGCTTTATTAGCAGTTTATTATTTACCCTATATTTCGCGAAAACGAAGAAGTGTTTATATTTATCTGGCTGGGTGGGTTCTGGTTTATGTTGTTTTTTTTATTGTTAATTCACTGCTTATTAACAATGAAAAAACAATAAGTAAATACCATGTGCTTGCTGAAAATATAATGATAAATGGCAATACAGAAAATGATAAAATGGCCGACATTTTACTTGAAGAACTTGATTTGCAGATATTCAACGATAAAAATATTCAGCGTATCAACACCCTGCCCGACACGATTATAAGCATAAATAACTACATAAACGACAATTACTTACGTGGCTTTTGGAACAAGTACGAAATGAGATTAAATGTGGCAAGTCCAAATAGTGAAATACAATTTCAATACGAGAATTTTTTCAAAAGTAGCGGTTCTAAAATCAAAAATACTCACTTCTATTCTGTGCCTACTTCATATCGCGACATGTCGTATTTGGGCATTTTTCCTATAAAAAACATCAACAATGATTCAATTTGGATGTATATGGAGTTTTACCCTCGAAAAAATTTCAAAAGCTACAGTTTTCCCAATTTATTGATAACTTCAATGCCAGATATTCAGACTCAATTGGGTATTGTAGTTGCAAAATACGAAGGGCAACGTTTAATATATGCTTCTGGAAAGTCCGATTTTCCTAAATTGCAAAACTGGATTCCTAAACGCGCATCAAGCTTTTATTCAGTTTATTACAACAACAAAATTTATTATGTTTACAGTCCTGATAAAAATAATTATATTGTAATCAGCGAAATTAAGCCCTACCATCTAAGTGCATATTTACTTTATTTTAGTTACACATTTTTAATTTCGCTTTTGCTGTGTTGGTTCATCATCTGGTCGTTTAACCGCGTACATGTCAGAACTGAATATCATATTGGGCTAACTGCTAAATTTCAATATTCATTTATTATTTTGATGATAATCAGCTTTGTAGGAATATTTTATGTGTCGGTAAATTTTATTCAGAATAAATATAAAGAAGAACAAATTCTGCATATTACAAATAAAAAGAGTTATATTCAAAATGCCTTACAAGAGCTTTATTACTGGAATCAGGATTTAATAAATGTAAATCAACAACAATTAAATTTCGATCTTCAGGAACTTTCATACCGCTATCAGACTGATATACATGTATATGACAATAGAGGTGAGTTGGTTGGCAGTTCGCAGCCATTAATTTTTAATAAAAATCTGATTAGCAAGCAAATATCACCCAAGCCGTTTTTTTCAAAATTTTCAGATTTTAATCAGGATGAACATATTGGCGAATTGAAATACTTAACCGGTTATACCGATTTTTTAAATGGTGATTTTCTGCAAATTGGTTATATAGCTGTTCCTCAGTTTTTTAGTCAGGAAGAAATTCGCAGTGAAATTGAAAGTTTTTTAGCAGTAGTAATTCATATTTATCTGATAATTATATTTATAGCCATTATTTTAAGTCTGTTTATTGGCCGTCAACTTTCGGCACCACTTAAAATGATAGAAAATAAATTGAAACAGATGAGGTTTGGACATAGAAACGAAAAAATTGAATACCAATTGAACGACGAAATAGGAAAACTTGTGGCACAATATAACCGAACAGTAGATGAATTGGAGAATAGCGCCAAACTTTTAGCACAGTCGGAAAGGGAAACTGCATGGAAAACCATGGCTCGACAAATTGCACACGAAATAAACAATCCTCTGACTCCTATGAAATTGACTATTCAACAATTGCAAAGGACAAAAAGTCTTGATGCTGAGAAGTTTGATGCTTATTTCGAAAAATCGTCAGCAATTCTTATCGAACAAATTGATAATCTTTCGCGCATTGCAGGAACTTTTTCAAACTTCGCACGTATGCCCGAAGCTCAGTTTGAAAGAGTTGACATTGCACAAAAACTTTTTTCGACAGTAGAATTGTTTGCAAATAACAATGAATCGATTAATATTAATTTCAAAGGGAATAAAAATGATATATTTATTATTGCTGATCCTGAGCAGTTGATACAAGTATTTAATAACTTGATGAAGAACGCGATACAATCAATTCCTACCAACGAAAAAGGAAAAATAGATGTGGAAATAAAACACGATTCTAAAAGAGTTACAATCAATTTTATCGATAATGGATGTGGAATTTCGGAAGAAGTAGGATTGCAAATTTTTAATCCGAATTTCACTACCAAAAGCACTGGTATGGGACTTGGGTTAACAATTACCAAAAATATAATCGAAATTACCGGTGGTGAAATTAGTTTTACAACTAACAAAGACAAAGGAACAAGGTTTACACTAAGTTTTCCTACCGAAGATTAGTTTTTTTGAACTGCTGTAAAAATCACCACACTTATTTTTTACAACTGCTTTAAAATCTTTAAGTTCACGACTTGAACTTAATTCTGCTTATCTTTGTTCATACAATCAAAAAAACAACAATTTTCATTCTGACTTTTTATAATGATAAACTACATAAAACAAAATAAAATTACTCCGGCAAAGATGAATCATGAATTTCAGCTGACCGATTTTTTGCCAACAACTAAAAAAGAGCTCGAAATTCGTGGTTGGGACGAATTAGATGTGGTTTTTTTTACCGGCGATGCATATATTGATCATCCTGCTTTTGGTGCAGCCGTCATTGGGCGCATGTTGGAAGCCGAAGGTTTGAAAGTTGCCATTGTACCACAGCCAAACTGGCGCGACGATTTACGCGATTTCAAAAAAATGGGGCGACCACGCTTATTTTTTGCTGTTTCGGGAGGTAATATGGATTCTATGGTAAATCATTACACAGCCAACAAACGTTTGCGTTCCGACGATGCTTATTCGCCTGATGGTAAACCAAATATGCGACCCGATTATGCAACTATCACTTATTGCAATATAATAAAAAAACTTTTTCCTGATGTTCCCTTGTTAATTGGAGGAATTGAAGCTTCTTTGCGTAGGTTCACGCATTACGATTATTGGTCGAACAAATTGATGCCAAGCATTTTAGTGGATTCAAAAGCAGATTTTTTAGTGTATGGCAATGGCGAAAAACCCTTGCGCGAGATTGTAAATCGCTTTAGAAAAGGACAGACTTTTAACGAAATGACTGATATTCCACAAACTTCATTCCTTTCGAAAGAGCTTCCACAAACCGAATGGCATGACATCACTTTGGTTTCGCACGAAACTTGCCTGACCGACAAAAAGCTTTATGCTTCCAACTTTAAACACATCGAGGAAGAATCGAACCGCTTTGAGGCAGACAGACTTTTGCAAAAAACCGCTAATCGTTGGGTAGTTGTAAATCCTCCATATTCACCTTTGAGCGAGTCTGAGTTGGATGCTTCTTTCGATTTGCCCTATACCCGGGTTCCACATCCAAAATACAAAGGCAAGACCATACCGGCTTACGAAATGATTAAGTTTTCGGTAAATATGCACAGAGGATGTTTTGGTGGTTGTGCATTTTGTACTATTTCGGCACATCAAGGCAAGCACATAGTTTCGCGCTCGAAAGATTCTATAATGAACGAGGTAAAGAAAGTAACCGAAATGCCAGATTTTAAGGGATATATAAGCGATTTAGGCGGCCCTTCGGCCAATATGTATGGATTGAAAGGTATAGATTTGGAAATATGCAAAAAATGCAAAAAACCATCCTGCATTCATCCTAAAGTTTGTTTTAATTTGGATACTGACCATAGCAAACTCATTGATATATACCGTTCTGTAGATAAATTACCCGGGGTTAAAAAATCATTTGTAGGTAGTGGAATACGTTATGACTTGCTGCTAAGTGATACCAAAAGCGAAGAAGCCAACAAAAGCCATGCAGAATATATTCGCGAATTAATCACAAACCATGTTTCGGGCAGATTAAAAATTGCTCCTGAACATACTTCCGACAATGTGTTGAAATTGATGCGCAAACCTTCGTTCGAGTATTTTGCGAAATTTAAGGCGCAATTTGAAAGAATTAATCGCGAAGCTGGTCTGAATCAACAGCTTATTCCCTATTTTATTTCTAGTCATCCGGGTTGTAAAAACGAAGATATGGCCGACTTGGCGGTGCTTACCAAAAAACTTGATTTCAAATTGGAACAAATACAGGATTTTACGCCTACTCCCATGACTTTGGCAACCGAAATTTATTACTCAGGCTACCATCCATATACACTGGAGCCCATATTTACGGCCAAGAGCAAAGAAGAAAAACTGGAACAACGTAAATTCTTTTTTTGGTACAAACAAGAATACAAACAGCAAATAATCAAAGATCTACAAAAAATGAAACGCCCTGATTTGCAGAGCAAATTGTTTAGCAGATAAAAAAAACACCAAATAGTTCACTTACAAAAATGAAGTATTTGGTGTTTTAGTTTGAGGTTAATAGTCGTGCAAATTACGCTTCAATAATTTTAATTTCTGATGTAACTTCTATGGCTTTGCGGTATAGTGCACCTACGCCACAATAGGTTTCTTCGGACATTTTCACCGCTTTTTCCAGTTTTTCCAAAGGCAAATTTTTACCTGTAAATGTATAAATTACGTGCATTTTGAAATAATGCTTTGGATTTTCGTCGGTTACATCACCCTGCACTTCAATATTTACATTGCTAAATTCTACGCGCATTTTTTGTAATATGGACACTACATCCATACCGGTACAGCCACTCAAAGCGGCGAGCATTAATTTCTTGGGACTCGGGCCTAAATCCTTTCCACCCGCCATTTCGGGAGCATCCATTATAATTTTGTGATTTCCTATTTCAGACTGAAAAGTTAAATTCCCTTTCCAATCGGTCTTTACAATGTGCTTGTCTGACATATTTCTGAATTTTAGTTGATAATTTTAAAGTCTAACGTTTAAAAATCGGCTTTGTTCGTATAAATTAGAGATTTTTTGGATTAAATATTCCCTTCTGAACTTAGATATAATATTTTCAAAGAAATCCATATTTTGCTTCACTTTATTAAACGGACTAGGATTATTACAATGTTAAGTTAAACTGAAAAAATAGTTTTGTGCTAAAACTCCCCTTTAGGGTGCAGAGTTGCAATTTATTTATTTGTTTTACAGTTGTTTATTCATAAAACAAACTCTAAATGGTAAATGATCAAAATCTTTATAACCGGTTTCAGTGAATCCTTGAGCAATATACCAATTTTTCAGTTTGGTATTCGAATCAATAAGCGCAATGGATACAGTTTTTCCACCTAATTCCTTGATTTTTAGTTGAGCAAAATCCATCATTTTTACTCCATATCCTCGGTTACGATATTCGGGAATTACCGAAACTTTTTCAATATAAAATGTACCCGGTTCTTTCAGCGATTTCTCAATTGCAATACAAGCTATAAATTTGTCATCCAGCGACATGGCATACAAATCAATCCCTTTTTTCAATTGGAACCTCAATGATGGCGTATCAATAAATGCATTGTTAGAAGGATTGTTGTCTTTAGTAAATCCAAATTCCTCAGCAACAGTTCCATGTGATATATTCAAAACGGTTACAATAGCCGATAATTCACTATCCGGGTTTATTAATGAAATGTCCATACATTTTTTTTAAAAATTAAGTATTAAGCCCCCCAACCCCCTGAAGGGGGAGTTTTAGAGCGTTATTCAATATTAAATCAATCATAGAATATCAATTTACAGTTTTTTTTAGTGTCATTTATTTATAAGATTACTATATACTACATGTGCTAAACTATTGAATTAATGCAGATTAGTTGCTTTAGTTCTTTATATTACTTTTATCAACGAAATTACTTGTTCTCAAAAGAGTTTTTCTGCTTTTTAAATATTGATTTCACTTGTTAATATGGCTTCAAAGATACAAGTTCTATATTATAACGACAAGATTATTTGACTTAATTTTGAGTTTTAAATTAAAATGTTTTGTGAAGCTTAGTAGTTGCAATTTTTGACTATCTTTGACGCAAAAATAAAGATGTATGAAAAAGTTAATGGTATTATGCATAGTTATGACTAGTTTGATTCAGCTCAAAGCACAAAACAATACATATCAGTTTCTAATTGGAACCTACACGGTTAATACCACCAGTAAAGGTATTTACTCGCTGAACTTTGATGCAGAAAACAATAAAGCTAACTTGATTTTAGCTGCCGATAGTCTGTCGAATCCAAGTTTTATCACATTTTCGAGCGATAAAAAGTTTTTATATGCCGTTAATGAATCAGGTGAGCAAAGTAAAGTTGTAGCCTTTCAATTTGATAAAAAAACAGCTAAGCTGAAAAAAATAAATTCAGTTTCGGCTGTAGGATTGGGACCATGTCATATCACTTGTTCTGCTAGTCATGTTTTTACAGCTAACTATACAAGTGGAAGTGTTTGCGTTTTCGAACGTAAGCCTGATGGTAGTTTGTCTGAAGCAATTCAAGTTGTTCAACATCAAGGCAAAAGCATTAATGTGACACGCCAAAATGTTCCTCACGCACATCAAACTACACTTTCGCCTGATGGTAAGTTTTTACTAGTAAATGACCTTGGGACTGATTATTTAACGGTTTATGCTTACGACAAAAATGCAAAAAATGATGTTTTAACGCTTCATGACAAAATGCTGGTTAAACCCGGTAGTGGACCGCGCCATCTTACATTTAGCAAAAATGGAAAATCAATTTATTTGTTACATGAACTCGATGGAACAATCACACATTTGGCTTTAAATGAGGGAAAATTAACCAAAAAACATGAAACTACAGTAATCAGAAAAAAAGACATAATAGCCGGTGCTGCCGATATTCATATTGATCATAAAGGTAAATTTCTTTATGCAACTAACCGAGGCAATGCCAACGATATTAGCTGTTTCAAAATTTTAAAAAACGGTGATTTACAATTTGTTCAACAAATTTCAACTTCAGGGAGCAGTCCCAGAAATTTTGCTATAACTAACGATGATAAGTATATTTTGGTTGGTAATCAGAAAACAAATCAGATTGTTGTTTTTAATATTAACAATAAGACAGGAGAACTTACAGAAAATAAAAACAAAATTGATTTGGGTGCACCAGTCTGTATATTAGAGTTTTGACAATAAAAAACCCCCTTACCCCTAAAGGGGGGAAAGAGGGAATGTTTGAAATGAATTTAAAATATTTAACTATTTCTTAAACTTGATCAAATAACCAATGACGGAGCAGCAAAAACCCTCGTTGATAATTCAGCATCAAGCATATACAATCCACGGGCATCTGTGCCAAACAATTCATAACGTTTGCAAAGATCATTCGATTTTTGTTCTTCTTCGCCTTGTTCTTTCACAAACCAATCTAGGAATTGCATCGTTTTAAAATCCTTCAATTCATAAGCCACCACATAAATATCGTTAATCCATTTCGAAATTAACAATTCATGCTGATAAGTTTCTTCTAAAACCTGAGCTATATTATTCAATTCAATATCAGGTTTTGCAATGGCATCAAGTACAACTTTCTCTCCATTGTTTAACATATATTTAAGAAACAACATGGCATGTGCATATTCTTCCTGAACCTGTATCCCAAACCAGTTTCCAAAACCGTTCAGGTTTTGATCATAAAAATAATTCGACATATCTAAATACAAATACGACGAATAAAATTCTTTGTTAATTTGACTATTGATTAAGTCAACAATTCTTTTGTCTAACATAAATATTTAATTTTTAGATTAATGATTATTTGAATATTAAATTCTTTCAATTTTTGCACCAAGTGCATTGAGCCTTTCGTCAATTTTTTCGTAACCTCGATCAATTTGGTCAATATTATGAATCGTACTTGTACCTTCGGCGGCCAATGCAGCAATTAGGAGTGCTATTCCGGCCCTGATATCGGGCGAACTCATAGTTGAAGCGCGCAAATGAAGTTGATTGCCCAATCCGATTACGGTTGCCCTGTGCGGATCGCAAAGTATAATTTGAGCGCCCATATCAATTATTTTATCCACAAAAAACAATCTGCTCTCGAACATTTTTTGATGAATAAGCACACTTCCTTTCGCTTTTGCTGCAACAACAAGAAACACACTTAATAAATCGGGAGTTAAACCCGGCCAAGGTGCATCAGCAATGGTCATAATTGAGCCATCTATAAATGATTCAATTACATAACCATCTTGCTGTGGTATAAAAATATCATCATTTCGGAGTTCTAGTTTAATGCCCAATCTTCTGAAACTTTCAGGAATTATTCCCAAATCAATGTATGATACGTTTTTGATTGTAATTTCTGACCCTGTCATGGCAGCCATTCCAATAAAACTTCCCACCTCTATCATATCTGGTAGAATACGATGAGTACATCCACTTAGTTTTTGAACACCTTCGATGGTCAAAAGGTTCGAGCCTACACCCGAAATTTTTGCTCCCATGGCATTCAACATTTTGCAAAGTTGTTGCAAGTAGGGTTCGCAGGCGGCATTATAAATTGTTGTAATTCCTTTTGCTAAAACCGCAGCCATCAAAATATTAGCTGTACCTGTAACTGATGCTTCATCAAGCAACATATAACAACCTTTTAAATCTTTAGCTTCAATTTTATATTGCTTTTTATCAGGGTCGTAGTTAAAATCGGCACCTAACTTTTGGATTCCTAAAAAATGCGTATCCAATCGTCTACGTCCTATTTTATCACCTCCCGGCTTGGGTATAGATGCTTTGCCAAAGCGAGCTACTAACGGTCCAACAATCATTACCGAACCACGTAATGAAGAACTTTGTTTGTAAAATTGTTCGGTTTCGAGATAATTTAAATCAATGTTTTTGGAAGTAAAACGGTAGGAATTTCCATCTAATTTATCTACTTCAACCCCCAAGTCACGCAACAATTGAATTAAATTATTAACATCCAGTATGTCAGGAACATTACTAATTGTAATACTTTCAGGACTTAATAAAACTGCGCAAAGTACCTGCAAAGCTTCATTCTTTGCACCTTGGGGTGTAATCTCACCCGATAATTTACGTCCACCTTCTATTCGAAATGAAGTCATAGTACATAAAATTGCCCCCCATCCCAACCCGATAAAACGGGTTAAATGGCTGGGAAATGAAATATTATAATGTATTGATTTGAAAAATGTTGTTAAAAAAAACCGACTTCTTGAATATTATTTTCTTCTCGTTTTGTTCTTTCTGTTTTGCAAAACATCTTTAGAAGCTACCAATTTAAGAAAATCTTCGGAAACATCTAATTTTCCTTTTGATAATTCACGTAAATCATCAAAAATCTTTTTATTATCAACCACTTCTTTGTTCCAGGTAAGGAAGCATTTTTTCATCTGGTTGGCAATCAATCTGATAAGCTCATCTTTTTCTTCACCTTCGGGATAATCACCCACTTTTTCAATCATTTCCTCCAAGGTGCGTCCGTAGTGCTGATATTTTATGCGAGAATTTTTATAAGGAATACTTTCGGGGCGAGTGTACAGATTTTCGGCAGAAACTATTTCGTAAGGGAAATCAATATCCAGTTTAAAATCGGACATAATGGCAACATGGTCCCACAATTTGTGTTTAAAATCATTCACATCGCGTAAATATGGGAACATATTTCCCATAATATTGATAATTGTTTGAATGCATCTGGTTCGCTCTTCTCTGTCTTCAATAGTTAAAGCATGGGTAACCATTTGCTGTATGTTTCGCCCATATTCGGGCATAATAAGTTTTCCTTGTAAAGTAGGATATTCCATTTTTTTTAATTTAATTAGGATAGAATACAAAAGTAAGGTTTTTTTTTTAGATAGCTAGCTTAAACATCAATAAATCATGTATTAACTATTTATTAAAAGTTCAATTTAGAGTTAAATTTGTAGAATCAGAAAAACACAAAAGCGAAAATGATTTTACATTTTCGCTTTTGTACGCTACAAACAATCAATTTAACTTATTGATTTTCATTTTGTTTGAGCTTTGGATCCTTCAACTTCTTTCACCAGATAAATCATGGTAGGCAAGTGGTCGCTATAACCATTTAGCCAAACTCCGCCTGAATGAGTACGCAAAGGAGATCCTTTATATCTACCTTCTTGTTGAATCAGAAAATTGCGGTAAAAGATTTCAGACTTCCAAAACTTCAATTTACTTTTTTCGGCATTAAGTAAATCGTTGGATATAATTATCTGATCAAAAAGATTCCATTGGTTATTGTACGATAAGGTTCCTATGCCTTTTTCAAGTGTTTTCCAAAAAACATTGTATAAATCACCAGTTTTCACATCCTCTGCATTTTTCTTAGCACCTAAAATTGTAGCACAACTTTCATTAAATGGGTCATCGTTTAAATCGCCCATAACTATCACTTTCGATTTAGGATCAACTTTGTAAAGGGAATCAACGATTGAACGTGTTAAAGCAGCTGCAGCATTTCTTTTTTCACGAGAATCCATTTCACCACCCGACCTTGAAGGCCAGTGATTTACAATAACGTGAATTTTCTCGTTTTGTAAATATCCACTAACCATCAATTGATCACGTGTTAAAAAATTCGGATCTGCCATTTTTAAACGATATGATTTGCTGTTGGTTACAGTAAAATAGCGCGGATTATAAATTAAACCTACATCTACCCCACGGCGGTCGGGACTATCATAATGTACAATTTGTAACGATCTGTTTTTCAATGCGGGCTGTTTCACTAAATCTTCCAAAACCCCCTTGTTTTCAAGTTCCGAAACGCCTATCAGCGATATTCCTCCAGGGCAATCTTCCATGCCAATTTGTGAAATTACTGTCGACATATTGTGAAGTTTTGCATTATACTTCATCGAATTCCACTTGTTTACACCATTTGGAAGGTATTCCTCATCATTGTTTTCATTGTTAATTGTATCAAACAAATTTTCTAAATTGTAAAATGCAACACAATTAATACTGACGTTTATTTTTTTTTCAGGACTTGTAACTAAATTGCTTTTTGGCTTACACGAAAAGCTGAGAACAATTGTAAAAAGAATTATTAGATTGAAATTACTTAATTTTTTCATGCACTTGGTTTTTTATTTGTAAATATATAATTGAAAAGGAAGGCAAAAGTGAGAAAAAAAACTGATATTAAGAAACATATTTATGAAAATTAGATTAATTCTTTCAGAATAGTACCTTATGGTTTTTAAATGGGCTATATTTACAGTTCAATATCAATAGATTATTTTTTCAATTGAATTTAATATTTAGTTGATATACAGAAGATAAAACTCTGTAAGTTTTTTTTTATTGGCTTGTTAGCGTACTTTTGTATAAAAATAAAGAAAAACATCGAAAATATTGATTCAAGTTTCACAAAAAGGTTGTAAATTGCAGCCCTTTTTTCCGAAAGATTTTTTTAAACATTGAATGTAAAAATAATTTAGAATTGCTAATAATATGAGAAAAATTTCAACAATAATTTTAGTCTTTTTTATTACTATAGCAGCAGTCTCAGCTCAAACCAGGGTGAGAGGTGTAGTTAAAATTGGGGGGGGAGATAGACCTTTGCAAGCCGTGAAAGTGACACTGTTAAAACAAAACATCAGTACTCAAACCAATGCTAATGGTGAGTTTTTGTTAAGTTATATTAATTCAGGAGATGAAGAAATAGGCTTAAGCATTGAAGGTTATTTTAGTCAGATTAAACTTATAAATATTAAAGAAAATGAAACAACCGATTTAGGGGTATTTTATCTTAATTCAGATGTTTTAAATGATTCAAAAAATGAGAGAATTATGCAATTGAGTGAATCGGAACTTGAATCGGAAGATCTCAAATCTCAGAATATTGCTGTCACATTAAATTCAAATGATGTTTATTCATCACAAACAAGTTATTCGTTTAGTGCCATGCGTTTTCGCACACGTGGTTACGACAATAAATACGAATCGACTTATATAAATGGAGTACATTTTATAGATGCTGAGCGCGGAAGTTTTAATTATTCATCACTAGGTGGCTTGAATAATGCTTTTAGAAACAAAGATATTACCTTCGGCACAACGCTCAATAGCTATTCTTTCGGAAATATAGGAAACAACACCAATATTACAGCTAAGGCAAGTGAATATGCAGCCGGTTCACATGCAAACATGGCTTTGTCCAATCGTTCTTACAGAGTGCGAGGACAGTTTACACATGGTACCGGAATTATGAATAATGGTTGGGCATTTGCCATTTCGGGGGTAATACGCTGGGCAACGGGCGATGGATTATTACAAAGCAATGTGGAAGGAAATTTTTATAACTCGGGAGGTCTTTTCCTTTCGGCTGAAAAAAGGATAAACGATAAACACAGCATTTCCCTTTCAGCATTTGGTGCTCCTACCCGCAGGGCAGGACAGTCGGCAGTAACTAAAGAAACACACGATTTAGTTGGTGGTTCAGTATATTACAATCCTTATTGGGGATATCAAAATGGTGAAGTTCGTAATTCAAGAATTGTTGAAACCTTTGACCCAACCGCCATTCTTGCTCACGATTGGAAAATTAGCGAAACTCAACGCTTGCGTACCGGTTTAGGTTTTCATCATAGTTGGTACAGTAATTCTGCATTTTCGTACGATGGCTTAAATCCAGGATCGGACTATTATCGTAATATGCCAAGTTTTATTTCGGATGATGCTTCGGCACAAGAACAACTTACAAATCTTTGGAAAAAAGATGAATATACCCAACAAATTAAATGGGATGAAATTTATCGTGCCAACAAGGTAAATAATGATGATAATCCGAATGGTCAAGCACGCTATATATTGGAACGCCGACACAATGATTTGATGGAAACCATTTTAAACTCAGTTTACACAAATCAAATAAATAAAAACTTTAAACTTTCAGCTGGTTTAGAAGCACGTGTATCGAAAGGAATGCATTATGTAACAATTGATGATATGCTTGGTGCAAACAAGTATATTGACAAAGACACTTATGCCGAACGTGATTTGGTTGGTGGAACTTTGCAAGATGCCGATCCACGCATTATTGAAAATGACATAAATGATCCTGATAAAATAAAAAATGTAGACGACATAATTCGTTATAATTACGATATGAATGTGACTACAGCAAATGTTTTTGCACAGGCAGAATGGAAATTCTCACAGTTTAATATTTTTGCAGGAACAAAAGCAAGCTATACACAGTTTTACCGTTTTGGCCACATGGAAAATGGACGAGCCTGGTATCTTCGCGAAGTGGAAGGAAAAAATGTAAATTCTTACGGAAAAAGTCAAACCTGGTTTTTTACCGATCCTTCTGTGAAAGCCGGTTTCTCGTATAATATTGATAATAGAAGCCAAATTTTAATTAATGGTCTGGCCGAAACAAGAGCACCATTAGTACAAGATGCTTATGTTTCTGAACGTATCAAAGATGTCCTTTCAAAGAACTTAAGTAGTGAAAAAATTCTTTCATACGATTTGACCTATTCATTTAATTATAAAGTAATTCGAGGTCGCTTGAGTGGTTTTCGCACCCATGTGAATGATGCAGTAAAAAAACTCGGATATTTTGATGATGAATATAGAACATTTATAAATCACCTGTTAAGCGGTGTAAATAAAATATACCAAGGTGTTGAATTAGGCGTTTCAGTACCAATTAATTCAATGTTTTCAGTTTCAGCAGCAGGAACTTATGCCGATTATCACTATACAAGTAATGCTACGGGTATAAAAAGTTATGAAAATGGTGCTGTAGATGATATTACAGAAACTGTTCTGACAAAAGGTTTACGCATTAATTCCGGTCCGCAAATGGCTGCCAATTTCACCATCGACTTTTTTAGTAACCTTTGGTTTGCTGATGTAACATTAAATTATTACGACAATAACTATCTTGATTTTGCTCCTAACCGTTTTACCGAAAACAACCAACAGGTTTTGAAAAATTATCCTGATCTTTACGAAAAATTAGGAAAACAAGAAAAGCTTCAAGCAGGTTTTATGCTAGATGCATCTATTGGGAAACTTATTTATTTGAAAAATAGAAAATCGTTGAATTTCAATTTAAGTATGAGTAATATTTTGAACAATACGAATATGGTTACAGGAGGATATCAACAAGCACGTATGCCAATGAGTAGCGGTGCTATTAACCCAAAAGGAGCAGATTGGTTTGCTAACAAGTATTATTATGCATGGGGATTTAATATGTTTTTCCATGTTGGCTATAAATTTTAATTACAATTGAAATATGAAAACTACATTTAAAATTACAATAACTACAACTTTAATATTTGCTTTTGTAGCTTGCTCACAATATAATTTTGAGCCTGAAAGTGGATTAGCGAAAGGAGAAAAACTTAGTACGACTATATCTGTATCCGAGTTAAGATCCACCTACATGATATCTCCTGAATTTTTTACTGCCGATAGAATTAATTCGAACAAAGATCTTGTAATCAACGGAATAGTTACAAGTACCGATATTGAAGGAAATGTGTACAAATACATTGCAGTGCAAGAGGAAACTCCCAATGGACAAGCTATTCGTATTTCGATTGATGCATCCGGTATTTCATCTATCTACCCGCTTGGACAAAGAGTTTCGGTAAAACTCAACGGTTTATTTATTGGCAAGTATGGTGATAGTCCGCAGGTTGGAGTATATTACTTGCGCCCAAAGGATGGAAGGATTTCACCGGGATCCATTCCTATGCCCATTGCAAGGCAACATGTTATTCCTTACGGAGAGCCTGAACCCAAAGCTGTTATAGCGGATACTATGACTATATCGCAAATTCTTGCTGCACCCCGTGAAGAAATGCATTACCGACTGGTTTGTATAAAAAATGTATGGTTTACAGGTAAAGGTTTTGATTTCGGGAAACCTGCTACAATAGCCGAAAAAGATAAAATCTTTGCTCCAGGAACCGGGGGTATAGGATATCCACAATCCAGAGAAATTCAAGATGGTACAGGCAGCACCGTAGTAGCAACCAGCGAATTCGCGAAATTTGCTCAACATCCACTTCCTGCATCCACTTACAAGGGAAATATTACTGTTATTGCAAGTTGGTACAGAGATAAAGCAACTACTGCAGGTAACTATCAACTCACACTTCGCACATTAGGCGATCTTGGCAAAGGATTTGATGGTTATTTAACTTCAGTAAATTATGTAAGATAATAAATTCAAAATAAATAAATTATTAAAAATTAGACTGTTATGAGAAAAATAAAATTTTTTAGCTTTTTGCTTTTTGCTTTTGCATTGAGCTTTACTGCATGTACTAATGTTGACGAACCAGATCCAGACCCAATTGTTGTAGTAGGTGATGGAACAAAAACTAAACCTTATTCGGTTGCAGAAATTATTAAACTTAATCCAAAAAGTACCACAGAGGCTGTTAAAACAGCAGTTTGGACAAAAGGTTTTATTGTAGGTTATTATAATAGCACTCCAAATCCAGCCATTGTTGAAGCTGTAGCTCCATTTACCGATGATGTAAATATAATGTTGGCTGCTGTGGCAGGGGAAACTGATAAAACTAAAATGTTGTCGATTCAGTTACCTGCAGGTGCTGTTCGCACAGCGTTAGGACTTAAAACTACACCTGCCAATATTGGAAAGGAAATTTTAATCTATGGTGATATTTTAATGTATAATACATTCCCTGGAGTAAAAAATTCAACAGGTTATTGGTTTGTACAAGCAAATATTGGATTAGAACCTATTGATATTTCGAAAGCTTTACTAAACGAAACATTTGCTTCAAATCAAGGAGCATTTACCATTCAGGATGTTGTTTTACCAGAAGGTTCAACTTATGTTTGGAAATGGGATACATATAAATATATGAAAGCAAGTTCCTTTATTGGAAGTGCAAAAGCTTCAGAAGGTTGGTTGATTTCTCCTGCAATAAATCTTACAGGTAAAACTACAGCAGTTTTAAGCTTTGAACACACTGGAAAATATTTTACTGCTAATAAAATTACTGAGCAGGCTCTACTTGTTTCAACAAATTATTCTTCCGGTTTACCCTCAACTGCTACATGGACAACACTTACTATTCCAACATGGCCAACTGGAAACGATTGGACATTTGTAAATTCAGGTGATATTTCATTATCATCTGCGTTGGGTCAGTCAAACGTAAGGTTTGCGTTTAAATATTCAAGCACAACTGCTGGCGCATCAACATGGGAAATTAAAAATATATTAGTGAAATAATATCTTCAATAAGATAAAAACCAAAAAGAGGCTGTCTCAAAAGGAAAGACAGCCTCTTTTTTTTGTTTGATTTTTCAAAAAAATGGCATCAAATAATTTGTTTATTTGTAATATATTTTGTATCTTTATGGCTGTAAATCAAAGATGTAAGATATGGCAAAAGCAATTTTCAAGTCATACAGTCAAGGTCAAGTAAGCCTTTTTCCAGCGAGTTTGGATGAGAAAATTCCACAACA
>CAMBSB010000019.1 GCA_945870155.1 Paludibacter jiangxiensis
GCATCGCCATCCGACTTCAGAAGAAAAGGCAACTATTCAGAGTTATTCAGGGTTTGGGGGATTGAAATGTGTTCTCAATCCAGCCCAGACCTTGTCTGATTATGCCTATTGGTCTAAATCCGAACTGGATCTCTATCCATTAGTGGCAGAACTTCAGGTTCTCATTCGTGAGAATAGCAACACGGAAGAACAGTACAAACGGTATTTGGGAAGTTTGAAGAATTCTATTCTGACATCCTTTTACACACCAACAGAAATTGTAACCACTATTGCAGATACATTACAAAATAGTGGTATAATGCCAACCCGCTTTCTGGATCCTTCGGCTGGCATGGGCGAATTTATTTCCGCATTTCAACAAAATGCAACTGTGGATAGCTCTATTATGAGTTTTGAGAAAGACTTATTGACAGGGAAACTTCTTTCACAGCTGTATCCCTACGATACGGTTCATATCAATGGTTTTGAAGAAATAGAATCGAGATACAACAATTATTTTGATGTAGTTTCGTCCAATATACCCTTTGGAGATGTTTCCGCCTTTGATTTTGGATTTTCAAAAAGTAAGGACAAAGCAAAGCAACAATCTACCCGAGCCATTCACAACTACTTTTTTATCAAAGGAGTTGATACTTTACGCGAAGGTGGCATTCTGGCCTTTATCACGTCACAGGGCGTAATGAATTCACCACAAAACGAGGTGATACGCCAATGGTTAATGGACAATACCAATTTTGTGTCGGCAGTCAGATTGCCCAATAACCTGTTTGTGGATAGTGCCAATACTGAAGTAGGAAGCGATTTGATTGTACTGCAGAAGAACTCAGCCAAGACAGAATTGACAGAAGATGAAAAACTGTTTGTGAAAAGTTCACTGCTTAGTAGCGGTATTGTAACCAATAGCTATTTCAAGAACACCCAACGAGTAGTTCATACCAAAGGCAGTCTCGATACAGATCAGTACGGAAAACCAGCTATGGTATTTATGCACGAAGGAGGTGTAAAAGGAATGGCAATTGATTTACGAGTTATGTTAACGGATGATTTCTCGAATCGACTAAATATAGAGTTGTATGCACAACACAATATTCAGTCGCCAATACAGCAGAATCCCATATTTACAATTGCCTCTTTGACCACTTCCCAAACAGAAGTAGCCAAAGAAGCACCTATTATGACACTCTATGACCTCTTCGATATGAATGTCTCAGAGCGTTCTCAGATAATTGTCAAACCTAAACGCAATGGCCCGAAACGAATTCAAACACGTCAGACCTCGCTTTTTGATTTGCCATTCGAAACATCGGAAGTTAAGGCGAATTCAAAACCAATATCAACACAAGTATCAAATCCAAAGCCGATTGAGCCCAATATATCAATGGAGCCACGTTCATACAATGGGATACGTGAACCACATTGTCAGGTAGGTTCTTTGGTGAAAATGGAATCACAAGTGGGGTATTTATCCGAAGTATATAATGCTGGAGCGACATTTACACCATTGAAGTTAAGTTCACTTCAACTGGAAAAGGTTTTACTCTATATTGATTTGCGCGATGTCTATCAACATTTATATACTTACGAAGCAGAAAAAAGAGAAGAACATAAACCGTTTCGGTTGGAGTTAAATACATTTTATGATGAATTTGTCAAACGATTCGGACAGCTTTCAAATCCCAAGAATCTTGACTTAATCAAAATGGACAGTGGAGGAAAGGATATTCTGTACCTTGAACGCTCTTTGGATGGTAATATGGTAAAAGCTGATATTTTCAATCAGCCTGTTTCGTTTAATGCCAACGAAATCACCCATGCAGAAACATCAGAAGAAGCTTTGTCCGCTTCACTCAATAAATACGGAGAAGTCAATCTGGAATATATGGCTTCCCTTTTACCTGAGAAGAATCGTGAAGAGTTTTTGCAAGAACTTCACGGACGAGTTTATTATAATCCATTGGTGGAGAATTATGAGATTAAAGAGAAATTCATTGCCGGAAATGTGGTTGAAAAAGCCGAGTCCATTGAACAATACTTGACCGAACATCCTGCTGATGAGATTTCAAAACAATCACTCATGGTATTGCAGCAAGCAATTCCCCGACCCATTTCATTTGATGAGTTAGATTTCAATTTCGGAGAAAGGTGGATACCAACCGGTATGTATAGTAAATATGCTTCGTATCTGTTTGATACTAATACCACCATTCACTATTCAGCCGTTGCCGATGAATTTTCAGTGAATGCCACCAACCTCAATGCCAATATCAACGACAAATATGCTGTAAAATCACAAAGTAGAATCTTTAATGGATTGGCTTTGATGAAACATGCCTTAGTAAATACTTCACCCGACATTACAAAAAGTATGATTGTCGGCGATACAGAAGTTCGTGTACGCGACAGCGAAGCCATACAAATGGCTAATGCCAAAATTGATGAGATACGCAAAGGCTTTTCCGAATGGCTCAGTGAGCAATCACCAGAATTCAAAGACAGGCTTTCCAACTTATATAATCGAAAGTTCAATTGCTTTGTGCGACCAGACTATAATGGTTCACACCAAACTTTTCCACAATTGAACTTGAAAAATCTGGGAATTGAAGAGCTATACGGTAGTCAAAAAGATGCAGTCTGGATGTTGAAACAAAACGGTGGCGGTATCTGTGACCATGAAGTAGGAGCTGGAAAAACGATTATCATGTGTTGTGGAGCTTATGAAATGAAAAGACTGGGACTGGCCAACAAACCCATGATTATCGGACTAAAGTCCAATGTACAGGAAATAGCACAAACTTTCAAAAGTGCTTATCCCAATGCTCGCATCCTGTATCCGGGCAAAGAAGATTTTACACCTGACCATCGTGTAAAGATTTTTAATGACATAAAGAACAATAGTTGGGATGCAGTTATTCTAACACATGACCAGTTTGGCATGATACCCCAATCATCCGAAATGCAGCAAAAAATCTTGCAAGCAGAATTGGACAGTGTGGAAGAAAATTTGGAAGTGCTTAAACAACAGGGTAGGGAAATCTCCAGAGGTATGTTGAAAGGTGTTATCAAGCGCCAACAAAACCTCGAAGTAAAACTAAAAACAATAGCTTCCGATATTGCAGAACGCACTGATAAGGTTGTTGACTTCAAAATGATGGGAATCGACCATTTGTTTGTGGATGAAAGTCATCGATTTAAAAACCTGATGTTTAGTACCCGCCACGACCGCGTAGCAGGTCTTGGCAACTCAGACGGCAGCCAACGGGCACTGAATATGCTCTATGCCATTCGAACCATTCAGGAGCGAACAGGAAAAGACTTGGGTGCAACTTTTCTTTCAGGCACAACCATTTCGAATTCACTCACGGAACTTTATTTGATTTTCAAATACCTGCGTCCAAAAGAATTGGAACGACAGAATATCAACACCTTCGATGCATGGGCAGCTATCTTTGCTAAGAAAACTATAGATTATGAGTTTTCAGTCACGAACCAAATTGTGCAAAAAGAACGTTTCCGCTATTTTATAAAAGTTCCTGAACTGGCAGCTTTTTATTCTGAAATTACTGACTTTCGTACAGCAAAAGGTATCGGTATCGACCGACCTGAAAAGAATGAAATTATGCACAATATCCCACCTACACCCCAACAGGAAGCATTTATTCAAAAATTGGTGCAGTTTGCACAAACGGGTAATGCAGAATTACTAGGTAGAGCACCTTTGTCGGATAGTGAGCAAAAAGCAAAAATGTTGATTGCAACTGATTATGCCCGAAAGATGTCATTGGATATGCGTATGATTAGTCCGGACTATGAAGACCATGAGGATAATAAAGCTTCGCATTGCGCTGCTAAGATTGCCAAATACTACCACACCTACAATGCTCAAAAGGGAACACAATTCGTATTCACGGATTTGGGAACCTATAAACCGGGAGAATGGAATCCGTGCAGCGAGATAAAACGTAAACTGGTCGAAGATTACGGTATTCCTGCACAGGAGATTCGTTTTATTCAGGAAGCCAAAAATGACAAGGTAAGAAAATCATTCATTGATGGAATGAATGCCGGAAAAATTCGGGTGTTGTTTGGCTCAACTGAAATGTTGGGAACAGGAGTCAATGCACAAAAACGTGCTGTAGCTGTTCACCATTTGGACACGCCTTGGCGACCCAGCGATTTGGTTCAACGAGATGGTCGTGCCGTCAGGAAAGGGAACGAGATAGCCAAGTTTTATGCCGAGAATAAGGTTGATGTGATTATCTATGCCGTTGAGAAAAGTTTGGATTCTTATAAATTCAATTTGCTTTACAACAAACAGCTCTTTATCCAGCAACTCAAGAACAATAATCTGGGCAGCCGAACCATTGATGAAGGTAGTTTGGATGAAAAGTCTGGTATGAATTTCTCTGAATATGTAGCTATACTTTCCGGTAATACCGATTTGTTGGAAAAAGCCAAACTGGAGAAAAAGATTAGTTTCCTGGAAAGTGAACGACATGCCTTTAACCGAAGTAAATCAAACTCAGGTTTTAAACTAACTGAAATGAAACGGTCAATCGATAGTAGTCATGAAATAATAGCCCGTATGACCAAAGATACTAACATTTTAAACAGCAAGTTGCAACTTGATAAGGACGGGAATAATCTCAATCCCATAAAATTAGACAATTTTCAGAGTTCTGATCCAAAGATGATTGGAATAAAGCTAAACGAAATTAACGACAATACCGGAACAAATGGTGAATACTATAAGATTGGTTCACTTTACGATTTCAGTTTATTGGTAAAATCAGAAACTTATATTAGTGAGGGACTTGATTTGAGGGAGAACCGGTTTTTCATTGAGGGTGAAGGAAATATAAAATACAATTACAACAATGGTCGTTTAGCCACTGAGCCAAAATTGGCAGCTCTTAATTTTCTTAATGCACTGGAACGTATCCCTAAACTGATTGAAAAATATGAACTGGAAATTGCTAAAATATCGAAAGATGTTCCGGTCTTGAACGAAATTGTGAACGGAACATGGCGTAAAGAAGATGAGTTAAAAGTGCTCAAAACAGAATTCCTGGCATTGGACAGAAAGATTCAATTATCACTAAAACCTATTGAACAAGGAGAAACAAAACCTGAAGAAGAAAAATTAAATAGTAGTTTTCAAAAAAACGTTCATATTCGACCTACAGTTGCTCATTCGTATGCAATTAGATAATATTTGATTAGTTAATCTATTGACTGTTAATATTCTATGTGCTTTAAAAACAAATCAATTCAAATTTAAAATGTATGAATTCTTGTGAGTCACCCTGATTAAAAATACTGTTTATCAATGTTTTATGTTTTTTTACACATTGAAAAGAACTAATTTTTAAAATTAACCGTTAAAACAGTAAACCAAATAACCAGAAACCTGAATAAACAAATAATCAAATAACATTTACTATAAAACTACTGGAGTTGCTATGCTACCAGATTCAACCATTAATTATTATAAATCAATTAAAATTGAATCAAAATGATACATTACACATTAAATATTCTAGATAAAATTAAATCTGAAATTGAAGCTATAGACTTGGAAGAGGATACAATTTTTAATAAGTCTACAAAGATAATTTCGTTACTTGAAATCTATTTCAATGACCTTAAATCTCATATTTCTGAATATTCTTTCGAAAACGACACGGAAGAAATCCAATTTTTCAAAGAAACAAAACCTCAAATATCCAGTATGTTGTTGTATTATAACAGTATTTGTAAATTTGAAAATAGTCGTCCAATAGGAAGTGATACTGTTCAAAAAGAATTTACGATCAAACAATTGGATCTATTGAAAGAATATTTTGATAAGAATATCGATTTTTACCGTTATTATAGGGCTCATAGAACCGATCTTGACTCACATTATTTTTTGCGTTCACAACAAGACCTCGAAATGTATTTTGATAGTTTTTATTTCGAAAGAGATCCAAAGTTTTCTACGGGATTTGATTTAAAGGTTGCTAAGATTTTGGCAAATGATATGATGAGTAATTATTTGAATGCTGAACTGGCAAAAGAAGATTTACCAAATACTCATCAGTTTGATAATTCAAACATTCAGAAAGTAAAAGCAAAGTGGACAGGTTCGAAAGTGGCACTTATTGAACTTATCTATGCAATCCAAAGTTCGAAATGTATCAACAATGGTAAAAGTGATTTGAAAAAGATTACTTCTTATGTCGAAAATCTATTTGTCATTGATTTAGGTGATGTATATCGTACTTTTATTGAAATTCGTAGTCGCAAGGGTAGTCGTGTTCAGTGTCTTGATGACCTTCGCAAGAAATTGATTGAACGTATGGATGAGATTGATAACAATTAATATACTACAATTCCTCCTTCGAATAGATTTTGTTATTTAACTTCAAAAACCAGCCAACTCACAAGTTGACTGGTTTTCTAGTTTTATTATACTATCATCCAATGTCCACAATTTAAGCTAAATAGAACAGTCTTTTCAATAAATTTACCCAAGTTGTGAAATCCATATTTTCAATTTTCAGACCTTTGTAATAAAAAATTATCATTATGGAAATCAACAAAGACAATTTTGAAGCAATAGTTGAAAGGTTATTCAATAAACTGGAAGAGGCAGATAAAAAGATGGATAGGCTACTTAATCATGACGCTTGCTTGAAAGGAGATGAGCTTTTGGATAATCAAGATTTGATTGGAATGCTTAAAGTAAGCCATCGAACATTACAGCGATACCGCTCCCAAGGCAAATTAATCTACTGTAATCTAAATGGTAAATCATTTTATCGACTTACGGATGTAAACAAATTTATCGATGACCAGTTTGCAGGAATAAAATAATTTAATCTCTTTGGGCAAATTACCCATTACCCTGACCGCTTGCGACGTGGGTTATTTATTCTAATTTTGCAGTCAATCTTTATGGTTGACTGTTTTTGTGATGTATACTTCACCCAACTGATGTGAGCTTAAACTTTATTACATAGCATTGGGTTGTGATAATTGAAAGATGAAGTGATGTTGGGATAATGTTGGGATATTTTTCAAAATAAAAAAGCTAAATCGTTGTTATGGTACGATTTAGCTTTTTATGAGGCTCTCCCTCTTGGACTTGAACCAAGGACCCTCTGATTAACAGTCAGATGCTCTAACCAACTGAGCTAAGGAAGAATTTTTTGCATTATTTTTTTTCAAATGCGTTGCAAAAGTAATTGGTTTTTCTGAAATATACAATATCTTTGTACAAAAATTAATAATAAAATTTATGAAAAAAGTACTAGGAATGGGTAATGCCCTGACAGATATTTTGTTACAAATTGAAAATAACAGCGTTTTAGATAAATTAGATTTACCAAAAGCCAGTATGCAATTGATAGATGCTGCAAAAATGCTTGAAATTTCAAATAATTTAAGTCATTTAACTCCTAAAATGGCAACTGGTGGATCAGCTTCAAATACAATAAATGGTATAACTAGGCTGGGGGTGAGTGCCGGATTTGTTGGAAAAATTGGACGCGATGCAGTAGGCGAATTTTTTATGAACGATTCAATCAGTAACGGTGTTACTCCACATTTGCTTTATAGTAATACACCTTCAGGACAATGTACCGTGCTTGTTTCGCCTGATGGAGAACGTACGCTTTGCACATTTTTGGGTGCAGCTTGTGAGTTGGTTGCTGATGATTTAAATGCCGAAATGTTTCAGGGATATGATATTTTTCATATTGAGGGATATTTGGTTCAAAACCACGATTTAATACGTAAAGCAGTACGCTTAGCTAAAGAATCAGGTTTGTTGGTTTCAATTGATTTGGCAAGTTATAATGTGGTTGATGCAAATCTTGAGTTTTTAGATGAAATTATACAAGCTTATGTCGATATTGTTTTTGCAAATGAAGAAGAAGCCCGCGCTTATACAGGAAAAGAACCTGTGGAAGCTCTAATACACATTGCTGATCATTGTGATATAGCAATTGTAAAGATAGGAAAAGATGGCTCATTTGTTAAATCAGGCAACGAACAAGTGCAGATTCAGCCAATTCTAGCCAAATGTATCGACACTACAGGTGCTGGAGATTTATATGCTGCAGGTTTTCTATATGGTTTGGCTTGTAATTATTCGCTTGAGCTTTGTGGACAAATAGGATCAATTGTTTCTGCTAAAGTGGTTGAAGTTCTGGGTGCCAAAATGACTGATGAAGTTTGGATAAAAATTAATGCTGAAATTAATAATCTTGTTTTAGAATAGAGTAGGAGGGAGAGCTATTTTTAAATTCAACATCTAAACTAATATAAATTAAAAGTTTAATATAAATAATTTATTTTTTGTTGTATTGATATAAATAATCAAGTTGAAATTTAATTTCTCAACTAAACAGAATTAAGTTGGTTAAGGTTGTGTGATTATCTGATTTATAATTATTTGTTCAATATCTTAATTTTGATTCGTATTAACAATTAAACCTCTTAAATGCAAAATCTTAAACAATATATTGCCATAGTTTTAGCCATGATTTTTTGGTCTTTTTCGTTTATTTGGACCAGAGTGGCCATTGAAAGTTTTCAGCCAGTAACCCTTATAACTTTAAGACTTTTAATTGCTTCAGTTTTACTTTTTATAATCTCGAAAGCTTCAGGGAAATTCCAGAAAATTAGACGCGAAGATTATAAATGGTTTATTTTATTGGCATTCTTTGAACCTTTTATGTATTATATTGGTGAAACTTATGGTCTTACCATGATTGATTCTACATTGGCTTCAGTAATTATATCCACAATTCCTTTGTTTGCTCCAATTTTAGCTTATTTTTTATTGAAAGAAAAAATTGCTTATGCCAATATTATAGGTATTTTAGTTTCATTATGCGGTGTTTTCTTTGTTATTTACGAACCAATTGATGGCGTTACGGCCAATCCTTTGGGAATAGCTTTGATGTTCCTTGCTGTATTCTCTGCTATTTGTTACACCACGACATTACGTAAAATATCTACTCATTATTCTACATTTAATGTTATATTATATCAAAGTTTTATTGGGTTAATTTTCTTTATTCCAACCTTTTTCATTACCGATTTTTCTGGCATTGAAACACTTAAAGTTTCAAAAGATGCGGTTTTTGCATTGATAATGCTATCGGTATTTGCGTCTGTTATTGCTTTTGTTTTGTTTGCAGGTGTTGTGCGTAAAATTGGTGTAGCACGTACCAATGTATTTGTAAATCTAATACCGGTTTTTACGGCAATTTTTGCCTGGTGGATTCTAAACGAAAATTTAACTTTAGTAAAAACTGTTGGTATTGCAGTCGTCGTTTTTGGTTTATTTGTAAGTCAAATGGGTAAATTCAAATTTAAATTCAAAATAATTAAAGGAACTGAATATTGAATTGCTTATCAAAAAAAGTATGATCAACAATGATTTTTCTAAAATGAAAAAAGAATCCAGGTAATTAGTTGTGCACAAGAAAGAGACTGAAATTAAGCATTAATAGCTTATTTTTCAGTCTTTTTCTTGTATTGATGTAGCGGGATTCTAACCAACCTTGCCGCAGGCAGCCCCATGACCCTCCCGTATAAAAACGAGATGTACTTACTTGTTTGAGCAATAGTTATGATTGAATCAAATTGATGATTCTTTGATGGCCTTTCCATCCTTTAATCTCCATCTCTCTGCGAATAGCTCCATTTCTGGAATAATTTTTTTTTGAATATTCAAATCGCCAAGGTATTCCAGAACTTGTAGATTTACTTCTTCCTGAATTATGGCGAATGATTCTGTCTTGAAGATTTCCAGTTGAGCAAATGTATAATTTATTTTTTTTCGGAAAGAAGAATGTAAGTATGGTACATAATTTTAAAATTTATACCCATAAAATGTACAAAAAATGTACACCGGCCATAATAGTCAAATTTTATATATAAAAAAAGAGACTGAAATTAAGCTTAAATAGCTTATTTTCAATCTCTTTATTTTGTCGGGGTAGCGGGATTCGAACCCACGACCCCCTGCTCCCAAAGCAGGTGCGCTAACCGGACTGCGCTACACCCCGTTGCTATTGTATTTCTCAAAAGCGAGTGCAAAGATACTGCTTTTTTTCAATTATACAAATATAAAATCGTTTTTTGATTATCTTTTTTGATTATATATTTATTATGAAAATTTTTATTTGTTATTAATCTTCTTAGTTAATTATAAATCAGTATGATGTACTTTTATCCATATCAAATAAATTTTTTGTTATTGTGATTTTAAAATATTGAAATTGTTCAGTTATTATAACTAAATCGATTATAATATTTAAAATATTGATATTTTGATAATTGAAAGAATTAAATCTTGCTGATTTATAATAAGAATGAAAATAAAATATTATCTTTGAACCTAAATTATTAATCCAAAACAATTAAAAAACACAGTTTATGAAAAACCAAGAAGACGACATGTTAGTTTATGATGAAGATGACGCAGTCAAATTTATTCTCGATTTTTTACCTGCCGAATTTAAAGAAAAAATTGACGATTCAAAAATTGAATATGTTTTAGATGTAGTTTATGAATATTACGAAGAAAATGGCCTGATAGAAGAAGATTCGACCGAAGAAGCCAGTATTGATGAAGAAGAAATGTTTAATTACATTCTTAAATGTTCAAAAAAGGACAAAATGAAATTAGATGAAGAAGAAATTCAACTCATTTTGGATGCCGAATATGAATATGGCAAATCTATAGGCATTTACAAGGAAGAAGAGGAATAAATTTCATTATTGTAATTATCTGACAATCAATAAACATTTATGTTTGTTGATTGTTTTTTTGCTTTTTATATATTGATGTTTTGAAAATAACTTTAATGATTTCCCAATTTTTTTTATAAAATGAAAGTTGCAATAGTAATATTAAATTGGAACGGTGAAAAATTCCTGGAACAATTTCTGCCTATTTTAATAAATAAAACTCAAATACCTGATGTTGAAATAATTGTTGCCGACAATGCCTCAACAGATGGTTCAATGAAATTGCTTACAGAAAGTTTTAAAACGATTAAAACCATTTTATTTGATAAAAACTATGGATTTGCTGAAGGATACAATAGAGCTTTGGCTCAAATTGATTCAGAATATTATCTATTATTAAATTCGGACATTGAGGTAGGTGATAATTGGCTACAACCAATGCTTAAATTTATGGAGGAGCATAAAGAAATTTCAGCTTGTCAACCCAAAATTAAATCATTTGCCAATCGGCAAATGTTTGAACATGCAGGTGCTGCAGGTGGCTTTATCGATTATTTAGGTTTTCCTTTTTGTCGTGGAAGGGTATTTAATAAGGTAGAAGTCGACAATGGTCAGTATGATTCAATAGTTGATGTTTTTTGGGCTACAGGTGCTTGTTTAATGATTAGATCGGAGATATTTAATAAGGTAGGTGGACTGGATAATGCATTTTTTGCTCACATGGAAGAAATTGACTTGTGTTGGCGACTAAATAGCAGAGGATACAGATTAGTTTGCATTCCCGAGAGTGTTGTTTATCATGTAGGAGGTGGTACTTTAAATGCCGAAAGTCCATATAAAACCTATCTGAATTTCAGAAATAATCTTTTATTGCTTTATAAAAACTTACCTCAAAAATCATTGGATAAAACCCTTAAAAAAAGAAGATATTTTGACTATCTGGCTGCATTTCAATTTTTCATATCCGGAAAAACTGAAAATGCAAAAAGTGTACTCAAAGCACGTACTGATTTTAATAAAATGTTACCTGATTTTGAAGAAAAACGCAAAGAAAATATTCTTTACGCCACTAAAATGGATTGCAATGAAATGCTAAAGAAAAGTGTAGTTGTAGATTTTTTTTTAAAACGGAAACATACTTATAATCAATTGATTAATAATAATTGATTAACCCAAATAATTGTGAAAGAGTATATTGCAATGGCTTAAATCATGTTTTTCATAATAAACCGAAAAGCGATTTGCATTTACTTTGTCAATGAAAAATGCTTAAAAAATTTCGTGGAACCGGTGTCTCAAATTTTACTTCGTCCAAAGACATGGGATGAATAAAAGCTAAGATGCGAGCATGTAATCCTAGACGCCCAATAGGTGAATTTTCAGATCCATATTTTTTGTCACCCACAATCGGGTGTCCAATATCTTGCATGTGTACACGAATTTGGTTTTTTCTGCCGGTTTCTAATTCTACTTCCAATAAAGAGAAATTATCGTTGGATTTTACGCGTTTATAATGTGTAATGGCTTGCTGTCCACCGTTATCGGTTGAACTTGAATGAATTTTAAGTGATTTCTCGTTCTCTAATAACCACGAAATGATAGTATCTTCTTCCTTTTCTACTTTACCTTCGACCAACGCAACATAAACACGCCGTGTTATTACTCTATGCCAGTTTTCTTGTAAAGCTAACTGAATTTCACGTGTTTTTGCAAACATAATTATACCTGAAGTTTCACGGTCGAGTCTGTGAACCACGTAAATACGGTTTTGGGGTGAGCTCTTTTTTACGTGAAATTTTAAAATTGAAAATGCAGTTGTTTCATCTGAATTACCGGTACTTACAGTGAGAAGTCCTTCTTTTTTCTCTACAACAATCAAATATTGATCTTCGTAAATAATCTTTAATTTGGGATGATTTAGTTCACTATTTCCACGTGAACTGCTTATTGAAACCAAATCATTAGGTTCTAAGGCTAAATTAAATTGCGTAGTAATTTTATTATTCACCATCACTTGGCGGTGCGATAATAATGATTTTATCGAATTTCTACTCATTCCTCCCATCTTACTTAAAAGAAATTGCATTAATTCTGTATTTTCGATCACTTTAAATCTTGTTTCTTTCGGTGCAGAAGAAATGGGTGCGGTATTTGTTTTTTTTCTCATTTTAATTTTAAAATTTAAAGCAATTAGTTGGTGTTTTTGAAATAAAATATCTTAATACGATAGTTTTCAATTATTAAATGGGTAAATTTTGATATTTTCCATATGATTTATCGGAAAAATACTTGTCAATTATTTTATATAATTAATTACCATTTAAGTATTTACCAACATACAAAGCCGCATTTTCTCCATCTATAGCCGATGAAGTTATACCTCCAGAATAGCCTGAACCTTCGCCAGCTGGAAAGAGTCCTTCAATTTCGGGATGTTGTCCACTTTCGGGATTTCGAGGTACACGAACGGCTGAAGATGAACGTGTTTCAACACCTACAACAACAGCATCGTTAGTTAAATAACCATGCATTTTATTATCAAATTTTTTAAATCCTTCTCTTAATCGGGTCGAAATAAAGTCGGGTAACCAAAAATGCAATGGCGAAGATATTAAACCGGGTAAATAGGAACAATTGGGTAAATCTGCTGATAATCTTCCTTTTACAAAATCAACTAGTCTTTGAGCAGGAGCCGTTTGTCCAAGTCCGCCATTATTTTTATAGGCTAGATTTTCAATATATTGCTGAAATTTAAGTCCGGCAAGCGTTCCAAATTCTTTGAATTCTTCAGGAATATCTTCAGGTTGAATTTCCACCACTATTCCAGAATTGGCGAAAGGAGAATTTCTACGGGATGCCGACATTCCGTTGACAACAATTTCTTCTTTACCTGTTCCTGCGGGAACTATTCTTCCACCAGGACACATACAAAAAGAATAAACTCCTCTTCCATCAACCTGCTCAACTAAATTATAGCTTGCCGCAGGCAGAAATTCGTCACGTTCCTTGCAGTGATATTGTATACTATCTATCAATGATTGAGGATGTTCAACCCTCACACCCATGGCAAAGCCTTTTGGCTCAAGTTGAATATGTTGATTGTGAAGTAATTCATATATGTCGTGGGCAGAATGTCCGGTTGCCAAAATCAATGCTTTTGCATTAAAAATACTTCCATCTTCAGTTTTGCAACCTATAATCTGGTTGTTTTCTATCAATAATTCTGTAAGTTTTTGATCAAAATGTATTTCACCGCCAAATTCTGTAATTGTTTTACTTATATTTTCAACTACAGTAGGTAATTTATCCGAACCAATGTGTGGATGAGCTTCGTAAAGTATATCTTCGGCAGCACCGTGAAAATGAAAAATTTCGAAAATTCTTTGTGCATTTCCCTTCTTTTTTGAGCGGGTGTATAGTTTTCCATCCGAAAAAGTACCTGCACCACCTTCACCAAAACAGTAATTCGACTCCGGGTTAATCCCTTTTTTTAAATTGAGTTGAGCAATATCCGATTTTCTGTTCTGTGCATTTTTACCTCTTTCCAGAATTATAGGTTTCAAACCTTGTTCAATTAATTTTAATGCTGCAAACAAACCTGCCGGACCTGCACCAATTACCAAAACAGCTTGTTTGTCATTAACTGATTGATAATTAAACTCAATTACATTTCCTTTTGGAGGAATCTCATCAACATAAACATCAACAGAAATATTAATTTTAGGTTGCAATGCACGAGCATCAATTGATTTTTTTAATGTACGCAAAAGTGTTATCTGTTCTGTGTTAACATTTAATTTTGCTGCAACTTCTTTTAAAAGCAGATTTTCTTTCTCGGCTTGCTCAGGAGTAAGTATAAGTTGTAATTGAGTATGCATATTCAGTTTGTAATTTATTTGCAAAGATACATAATAAAGGCATGATATTTAGTTGAAATTAATACTTATATCCATAAATTGAAGTTTTTATGATTTAATATACATTTTATTTACATTAAATTGAACAAAAAAGCCGAACAAAAATAAATTTTATTCGGCTTTAATTCATTTTATAATATGTTTAGTATCTTGCAGATACCACATCCCAATCAACTAAATCCCAAAGTGCAGCTACATAATCGGCACGACGGTTTTGATAATCGATATAATAAGCATGTTCCCAAACATCAAAAGTAAGTAGAGGCACAAGACCACGAGTTACAGGGTTTCCTGCATTACTTTCTTTAGCAATTGAAAGTTTTCCTTCAGCATCTTTTACTAACCAAGCCCATCCTGCACCAAAAACTGTAATGGCCGATTTTCCAAATTCAGCTTTAAATTCATCGAACGAACCAAAAGCAGCATCAATAGCTTTTGCTAATTTTTCACTTGGTTGGCTCCCTTTTTTAGGGGTAAGAGAAAGAAAATAGAAATTGTGATTCCAAATTTGAGCTGCATTATTGAAAATTGGTCCATCAGACTTCTTTACAATTGTATCTAAATCGGCATCTTCAAATTCAGTACCAACAACTAGGCCGTTCAAGTTATTTACATAAGTTAAATGGTGCTTTCCGTAATGAAAACTAATAGTTTCAGCACTAATAACGGGTTCTAATGCATTTTGAGCATAAGGTAATTCTGGCAATGAGAATTTCATAATGATATTTTTTAAATTGTGTTATATAATATATTTTGTAGTTTCTTTATCATTTAACGCATAATGGTCATATTTTGTTTAGTCAATATCTTGTTTTTTATTAAAAAATTGCTCATTTTTTGTTTTACATGATTATTATTTTCATCTTTGCATTATAAAATTCAACAATTATAAACTTTATGAACAAAACAATTCAATTCATTCTAATCTTGGCAATAGTAGTTTTGACAGGAACTGCTTGTAAATCGAAACAAAAAGTAGCAAAAATAACCGGAGCTAATATTCCGGCTGCATCTACAACTACAGCAACTTCAACTAACCCAACAGTTAGCACACCGGATTTAAACAATCAAAATGAAGTTACCCGAAACGAAAAATTTATTTTAGCAGATGGAGAAACTAATGCAGATGCTTTAAAATTCAAATATCATGTTGTGGTTGGTAGTTTTAAAAGTCAAACTAACGCTAAAGGCTTGCAAACTACCTTGAAAAGTGAAGGAAATAAATCTATTGTAGTTGTAAACGAACAAGGTATGTTTCGTGTTTTAATCGCTTCTTTCAATGAGTATTCTGAGGCACGAGCCAGAATTAATCAAATAAAAGATCGTTTTGCCGATTCATGGGTTTTAGTGCAGAAATAAAAAATGCATTTTAGAAATAATAAAATAATTTTAAATTGATTTTTTTGGACAGATATCAATCAAGCCAAATCGTAATTATAAACGATTTGGCTTTTTAAAATAGCTTAAATATTTTAGACTATTCAAAAAATAACAGCCGATTGCAAATACATGCAATCGGCTGTTCTGGTCTTTATTCTTTGGTCTTTATTCTTTGTTCTTTGTTCTAATTAATATTCATCCCAACTCTTAATCTTAATATCTTCCAAGCTTTTAGTACAGAATGCAGTGATAAAAGCAGATGCTAATCGTGCATTGGTAAGCAATGGGATATTGAAATCGATAGCACCACGACGAATTATATAGTCATTTTTCAACTCACGCTCTGTGGTGTTTTTTGGGATATTAATCACGAGGTCGAATTGTTTGTTCGAAAGCATGGTTTTTACATTCAAATCGCCTTCTTCATCGGGCCAGCTTACAGCTGTGGCATTCACCCCATTTTCTTTCAAAAAACGTTGAGTGCCGCGTGTAGCAAAAAGCTCGTAGCCTTTTTTCTGCAACAATGCACATGCGTCCGACAATTCTACTTTCGATTTTGGTTCCCCCGACGATATAAGAATGCGTTTTTTGGGAATGCGGAATCCTACTGAAAGTAACGATTTCAGAATTGCTTCTGAGAAATCGTCGCCTATGCAACCCACTTCACCGGTTGACGCCATATCCACACCCAAAACAGGGTCGGCAAGCTGCAAGCGGTGGAACGAGAACTGCGAAGCTTTGATACCAACATAATCGAGGTCAAAAGCTGATTTTTCAGGTTTCTCAACCGGTATGCCCAACATTACTTTTGTTGCCAATTCGATAAAGTTCAGTTTCAGTACTTTTGATACAAATGGGAACGAGCGCGACGAACGCAAGTTACATTCAATTACTTTGATATAATTATCCTTAGCGAGGAACTGAATGTTGAATGGTCCGGAGATATTCAACGATTTTGCAATTTCGCTGGCAATTTTCTTGATTCGGCGAATGGTTTCCACATAAATTTTTTGTGGAGGAAATTGCGTTGTAGCATCACCTGAGTGAACTCCGGCAAATTCAACGTGCTCAGAAATAGCATAAACCAACACTTCACCATCTTTGGCAACAGCATCAATTTCAATTTCTTTGCAACGCTCCAAAAATTCTGAAATAACCACCGGATGTTTTTTAGAAACTTCAGTAGCTAATTTCAAGAAGTTTTCCAATTGTGTCGCATCGTGACACACATTCATAGCAGCGCCCGAAAGCACATACGATGGACGAACCAACACAGGGAATCCAACTTCTTTAACAAATTCATGAACATCATCGAATGTAGTTAATTCCTTCCAACGAGGCTGATCAATTTTTAATGCGTCGAGCATGGAAGAGAACTTGTGACGATCTTCTGCACGGTCGATATCTACAGCTTGCGTTCCCAATATAGTTACATTTTCGGCAGCAAGTTTCAAGGCTAAGTTATTTGGAATTTGACCTCCGGTTGAAACAATTGTTCCCATTGGATTTTCCATTTCCATAATATCCATTACACGCTCAAAACTCAACTCGTCGAAATACAGTCGGTCGCACATATCGTAATCGGTCGAAACTGTTTCCGGGTTGTAGTTTATCATTACCGAACGTAAGCCTTCTTTACGAATGGTCATCAGCGCATTTACACCACACCAGTCGAACTCAACCGAAGAACCGATACGGTAAGCACCTGAGCCAAGAACCACAACAGAGCGATGGTCGCCCGTATATTTTACATCACTCGCTGTACCGCCATAAGTCAGGTACAAATAATTCGTTTGTGCCGGATATTCAGCAGCCAGTGTGTCAATTTGTTTTACAACGGGTTTAATGCCAAGACTCTTACGATAATTTCGTGTTAGTTTAATTTTTGCGTCAATTTCGTCGTTACTACATTTGGTTACCAAACGTGTAATCTGAAAATCGGAAAAACCTGTTAGCTTTGCTTCGAAAAGCAATTCGGTTGGCAATGTTTCCAACGAATTGAATTCTTCGAGTTTGTGTTCGAGCGTTACAATGCGTTGCAATTTATGCAGGAACCAACGATCAATTTTTGTTAAATCGTGAATTTTATCCACCGAATAACCACTGTGAAGCGCCTGTGCTACATAGAAAACACGTTTATCGGTTGGTTTCGAAAGGGCAGTATCTAAATCATCAGCATACATGGCTTTGTTAGCCACAAATCCGTGCATTCCCAAACCAATCATACGCAAACCTTTCTGGAAAGCTTCTTCAAAATTTCGTCCTATTGACATGATTTCGCCTACCGACTTCATACTTGAACCCAACTGACGACTTACGCCCTGGAATTTACCCAAATCCCAGCGTGGAATTTTACATACAATATAGTCGAGTGCGGGTTCGAAGAAAGCTGAAGTGTCTTTTGTTACCGAGTTTTTCAATTCTGGTAAACCATAGCCCAAACCAAGTTTTGCAGCCACAAAAGCCAATGGATAACCGGTTGCTTTGGAAGCTAAGGCCGAAGAGCGACTCAAACGAGCGTTCACTTCGATAACACGGTAATCTTCCGATTCAGTATCGAAAGCATATTGCACATTACATTCGCCTACAATACCAATGTGACGGATAATGCGGATTGCCAGCTCACGAAGTTTGTGATATTCAGTGTTGGTCAATGTCTGCGAAGGAGCAACTACAATACTTTCGCCGGTGTGAATGCCGAGTGGGTCGAAGTTTTCCATATTACAAACTGTTATACAGTTATCGTAACGGTCGCGAACTACTTCATATTCAATCTCTTTCCATCCTTTGAGCGATTTTTCAACCAACACCTGATTTGAATAAGCAAAAGCTCTGTCGACCAACGTTTTCAATTCTTCGTCGTTGTCGCAGAAGCCTGAACCCAATCCACCCAAGGCATAAGCAGCGCGAACAATAACCGGATAACCCAGCTCGTTGGCAGCGCGAATGGCGTTTTCAAGGTCATTTACCGCTTCACTTTTGATGTATTTTACATCAATTTCCGCTAATTTGCTATTGAAAATTTCGCGGTCTTCAGTATCAATAATCGATTGCACAGGCGTACCTAGTACACGTACATTGTATTTTTCAAAAATTTTATCTCTATAAAGAGCCACACCACAGTTCAGAGCAGTTTGTCCACCAAACGAAAGGAAGACTGCATCAGGACGTTCTTTTTCAATTACGCGTTCCACAAAATCGGGCGTAACTGGCAAAAAGTACACTTTATCGGCTATGCCTTCAGATGTTTGAACGGTTGCAATGTTTGGATTGATAAGTACGGTTTCAATTCCTTCTTCTTTCAAGGCTTTTAGTGCTTGAGAACCCGAATAATCGAACTCACCAGCTTCACCAATTTTCAAAGCACCTGATCCAAGTACAAGCACTTTTTTGACATCACCTTTTTCAACTCCTTTGTACTCTTGTTTTGTTACCAAACGGGCATCCATTTCTTCCTGAATCATTTCAGTTACAGGTTTGGTAAATCCGTCCAGTGTTTTTAGGAAAACATCGAATAAAAATTCGGTATCAGTAGGACCTGAAGCAGCTTCGGGGTGAAACTGAGCCGAGAACCAAGGCATTGTTTTGTGACGAATACCTTCGTTGGTTCCATCGTTCATATTTACAAATAATGATTCCCAATCGGCACTCAAAGTTGAGTTGTCAACTGCAAAACCATGATTTTGTGACGTTATAAAAGCACGTTGCGTTCCAACAAGCTGTACAGGCTGATTGTGACTGCGGTGTCCGTATTTTAATTTGTAAGTTTTTGCACCTCCGGCAACCGAAAGTAGCTGATTCCCCATACAAATACCAAAAATTGGCTTTTTGGTTTTCATAGTTTCCTGTATGTGGCGCACGGTGTCTTGTGCATATTCCGGGTCGCCCGGTCCGTTCGAAATGAAAAGTCCGTCGAATTCAATGTGGTTAAAGTCATAATCCCATGGCACACGAATTACTGTAGTATCACGTTTTAGTAAGCAGCGTATAATGTTATGTTTTACACCACAATCCACCAAAACAACGCGCTTTTTACCAGTTCCGTAAGTGATAACTTCTTTGCAGCTCACTTTTGCTACCTGATTTTCATCATCAGGATTGACAAATTCGATATCGTCGCCATCAGGAAAAACCAGTTTTCCTTTCATGGTTCCTTTTTCGCGCACTAATTTTGTGAGTTCGCGTGTATCGATACCAAAAATTCCGGGTACTTCGTTTTCTTTCAACCAATCGCTAAGGCTTTTACCTGCGTTCCAGTGACTGTATTCAAAAGAAAAATCGGAAATAATCAATGCTGATGCTTGAATTTTTTCCGATTCATAAAAAGTAGAAAGTCCGTTTTGAATGATGTCGTTCGGAACACCGTAATTACCAACTAAAGGAAAAGTAACGGCTAATAACTGTCCGGCGTAAGATGGGTCAGTGAGACTTTCGGGATAACCGACCATGGCCGTATTAAAAACTACTTCTCCGGCAACCGCTTTTTCAAAACCAAAGGATTTCCCTTCGAAAACGGTACCATCCTCCAAAACTAAATGAAAGGGCTTGTACTTTTGCATAAATATTTATTAATTTGTCGAATTTTCTAAGCTTATTCGGCACTGCACATATCGTGTGCCCAAATTTGTACAAAAGTACTGCTTTTTTAGATTTTGTGCAAGACAAATATGACAAAATTATTAAATATCGAAAACTGATTTTAAACTGAATAAATATGCAATTAAGCTTAAATTTCATCTTTGCAATAAATATATAATATGTAAATTCATACTATATAAGAATTGGATTTATCAGACGTTTTGAATCAAAGCAAACAATGGATGGAAAAAATAGAGTTTATTCAATAATTTTTTTGTTACTTTGGAATGTGTCTTATTTTAGTAAATTAATAATCTAATCTATTCAATATGAAAGTCTTATTGTTTCTGTTTGTTTTTTTATTCAGCACTTTGTCTTGTAAAAACGAAAATATTGACAAACACATACCGTTAAATTTAACAAATATATTAGTGGAAATTGCGAATATTGAAACGATTTCAGATTCTATTAAGCAAGTAAATAGAACTTCACAACTCTTTGATAGCCTCTATGCATACAATAAAATACCATGGATTTCAAATGATACAATCGTATTTCTATACAGTGGAGAAGCATCAAAAATTCAATTAGCAGGGGATATGACAGCTTGGAGAATCCAAACTGATTATGAGTTTAAAAAAATTGGTAAAACGAAAGTATGGTATTTGATGAAAACTTTTCCACGCACAGCTAGATTAGATTACAAAATCATTGTAAATGGCTCATGGAATCTTGATTCAAATAATCCAAACAAACAAATGTCCGGTTTTGGATATAATTCAGCCTTTTCTATGCCTGATTATAAACCTTCTGTGTATTTGTTAGCAAGAAATAATATTGAAAAAGGGAAAATTTCGGAAGCAATTACTCTTTCGAGCTCCAGTATTAATAGACCTGTGCGTTATTGGGTGTATATACCTGCCGGATATGAAAATCTAAATAATTTGCCTAGCATGTATGTGCTTGATGGACAAGAGTACAAATATGAAGGAATGGGTTCGATGCTTAATGTACTTGATAATATGATTGCAGAAAAGTTAATAAAGCCAATTGTTGTGATTTTTGTTGATCCGGTACATCCTATATCTAGTAGCAATCAGAGAGTAGAATTGTTTTTAAATAATGCAAATTACGCTGCATTTTTTAAAAACGAATTAATTCCGGCTATAGATAAAAGTTTCAAAACTGAAAATAATCCCAATCAACGCGCAATTCTTGGCACTTCTTATGGCGGTAATTGTGCCACCTATTTTGGTTTGCAGATTCCGGATGTTTTTAAACTTATTGCACCACAATCACCTTCATTCAATAGCAATATTATTTCGCTTTATGCTCAGGCAAATCTATTGAATTTTAATAAAGTGTTTATAACTACCGGTGTTATTAACGATACCGAATCCTATGCCAATCAATTAGAACAAATACTTATTTCCAAAAAAGTACCTTACCAATACATTAAAGTAAATGAAGGACATTCTTGGGGCAATTGGTCTGCCTTACTCGATGATATTTTACTCTATTTTTATGCAAAATAAACTTTAAGTAAATAATATTGTATATTTCAAAGTGTTGACATAGAATTAATTAATGAAAATCAAAGATGTTTCCATTTATGATATTTTGTTTCAATATTTTTTTGCTATTTGCAATCTGATTATCTTTAATCGAGGTATAATATGGAATAATCAATGTAGCAGTTTCGCTTGTTCCATAATTTTGAATTAAATATTCGTAAGCTAATTGGAAATATGGAGAAATGATAGTTTTTTCAGTATTAATTAACACTGGAGTTTTTGGCATACCCTGAAATAAATACGATAGGTAAGCTTTGCGAAATTTCTTGCAATTTTCGATAAAAACAAAATTTGGATAATTAATAATAAATCTATCGTACCAAACAACTCTATCTACCAGTTTTTGTGGTGAAATAATTATTGAATCTTCCAAAGCAAAACCTTCGATACTTTCGGTATTTAGTTCAGCTTGATAATAATTCATTTCATTACTTACAATACTTGAGAAATTATTAATATGAAATGTTCTATTCTGTTCAATATAAGCTGATTGGTTTAAAGTTATTATTCTAAAACCATTGATGTAATATAAGTTTTGAAAATTAATTAATTTTTTTGATGCAATATTTCCTGTTGCAAAAGCATTATATTTTGCAGTGTCCATTTGAAATTTCTCGTTCAATTTGAGTTCAAGTGTATCCAAAAGTTGTTGATAAAATACAAAACCACTATCAGCTAATCCAAAACGCTGGTTGGCAAATAGTTCTTTAAATTTTACAGTTGCTTTTCCAACAGAAAGAATATCAGCACTATCCAATTCGTTAATAAAATCTCTAAATTCAACTATTTTAGGATTCTCATATTTTATTGTTGTATCATTAATTAAATAATTACTTCCAGATTTGTTCGGTTTCTCGGTCTTGTTCGTTTTTGAACAAGAAATAAAAAATGAAAATAAAATCATCAAAAAAGTAAAGTAAATATACTTGATTTTCATTGCTTTATATTGAAATTGATGTTGTAAATAATTATTATAAAAGCAAAGGATTAAAAATCTGATGATTAATATCACATTTTCAATCCTTTTGCTTGATAATATTTTAATTAATATGCGGTAAACTAGAATATTCTTTTGAATATCTTAAATGTTGATCAATATAATTCTCATCGTACGAAATTTTCACATCAGTAATTTTTCCGGCTGCATCTTTAACTAAACTGTAAACCGGATTTACAAAACCACGATAAGGTGCTAAATTAAGTTTTTTGTAACGGTTGAGTATTTCAGCATGTAATGTTTTATCCACTTTTACAGCATAATTTTCTACTAATTTTTTGCCACTTTCAAAATCTCCGGTTGATTTAATTCTTTGTATTTCAGATAGCAATTCGCCAAAAAGTGTGCGTAATTTTTCGTAATCATTAATTGCAATAAATGTTTCGCCATCGCGTTTCACCATTTCAATGACTTTTTGAGCTTTACCTTTTTCAAAAACCCATGAAGCTATCAATTGTCTATTTCGCATGTGTGCTTCTTCAATATTTTTGCCGGGTTGAATGCGTGTCAGTTGAGTCATTAATCCATTCATAATGAATTGATAATACTCTGCTTTGAAGGCTTCTTTTTCAGGTAAAAGTCCGAGTTCCACAATTTTTGGATCACCCATATAATATAATCCAAATAAATCAGCACGAGCCTCTTCAATAGTTGAGCCATAAGCTTTTAAAGCGTCCTGATCAACTCCCGGCAACAATTTTCCGGATCCATGTCCCAAACATTCATGTAAATCGGTATGCAAATTATTTGTTAATGACGCAAAATCTTTGGCTCTTTTTCGCTCTACATCACTCAACATAAATTCATCAGCAAAACCATTTCCCAATGAAGCTTGATCATAGGCTTCGGTGATATTTTCAATTGTAACCGATTTTGAACCATATTCATGACGTATCCAGTTTGAGTTTGGTAAGTTAATCCCTATGGGTGTGGCAGGATAACAATCGCCGGCAATAATGGCCGCTGTAATTACTTTTGCCGAAACACCTTTTACTTTTTCCTTTTTAAATTTGGGGTCTATTGGTGAGTTGTCCTCAAACCATTGAGCATTTGAACTGATTATTTCGGTACGTTTAGTGGCTTCGATATTTTTAAAATTAACCAACGATTCCCAGCTTCCCTTCATTCCTAACGGATCACCATAAGTTTCGGTAAATCCATTCACAAAATCAATTTGCGATTCCAAGTCTTGAACCCATTTAATAGAATATTCATCGTAAGTTTTTAAATTTCCCGTATTGTAAAAATCTATCAATGAATTTATTACATCTTTTTGTTTGTCATTTTCAGCAACTTCGGCGGCTTTTTTCAACCATCCTACAATGCGAGAAATTGCAGCGCCATACAATCCATCAACTTTATATGTTTTTTCAACTAATATCCCATTTTCTTTCACCAATTTGCTGTTTAAACCGTATGAAACCGGTGTGCTGTCATTTGAATTCTTCATTTTGGCATAAAATGCTTCCACTTCCGATTGGCTTATATTTTCACCATAATAATTATTTCCTGATGTTTTAATTAAATCTACTCCTTCGGCCTGATTAGTACGTTTTGGAAATATTGTGGGGTCGAAAATTACAGGTATAAGTGTATTTACAAATGACTCAACTGTTTCACCTTGAGACAGTGGTAATTTTGTAGAATCGATACTTAAAATAGCCGATTTGAAAAAGTTTTCCGAAAATTCAGGAGTAAACTTATCTTCGGAGTAATGATGATGAATACCATTTCCCATCCATACTCTTTTTAAATATATTGTAAGATTCTCAAAATCAGCTGATTTCTTGTCGCCGGAATAATTCAAATAAATAGCTTCCAAGGTACGGCGAATACGCAAATTATATCTGTTATTTTGATCGCAAAGTATATCACGCCCTTCAAGCGCAGCCTGATTAAGATAATAAATCATTTCTTTTTGTTTCAAAGTCAAATCTTCGAAACCGGGAACACGATAACGCAGAATTTCAATATCTGCAAATTTATCAACTGAAAAGGTAAAATCTTCAATTTTTGGTGTGGAGTTTTTAGGGCTTCCACATGCTACAAGTATAGCTGTCATACAAATTAGGGTTATTTTTTTCATAAATTTCTATTTTTATCAATACTAACATTTTTAATGTTTATAAGTTTGCAAAGGTATAAAAATTCAGCTAGAGGACAAATATTTATTTGTAAGAGCTAACTACTCTGTCCCCCAACCTCCCGAGGCGGGAGATTATAGCGCATTTATAAATATTTTTACCGTAAAAAAACTTGATTTTCTTATATTTATTGTTTTAACACTTATCATAACCACTTTTTTATTTTAAAATCTGAATTATTGATTGTAAAATGATAAAATATGCCTTTTTAAACTCTAAATACTAACTAATAAATGCATTTGTTCTTAACCCTACTGTAATATTTTACTGAAAAGTTTGGTTCTTATATCAAATTTGTATCATAATGCATATTAATAAAATAATGATTTCATTTTTAATATCCTATTATTCAGTATTATAATAAACATGATTTGATTTTAATTGTTAAGCTAAACAATATAATGTTAACTTATTGAAATTAAAACCATGTTAATGTATTATCAAAAAATAAATTCATACTTTTGTTTAAAATAATTAAATATTAAAGTTATGAAAATAAAATTTATTATGTGTTTATTAGTAGTTATTGTAACCACAATGACTGTTTCGGCTCAAAGGCAGCGTTATTTTTTGAATAATCAAAATGATGCTGAACATGTTAACATGGATTATAAAAAAAATGAAGTCCGTATTAATTTACTCGGTTCATTTACTGCTTTGCCCGAAATTCAGTATGAACGTTTTATTGAGGACAATTTTGGTATTGGTGCAGTTGTTGGGATTGCTTTAGATGATTATATTGAGACTCTTGAAAAATTTTCTTCATATTATTTAGTCTATGGAAGATTGTATTTTGGACAAGTTAAACCTGCTTATGGATTTTATATTGAAGGCAATGCTGGATTAGAAATTTTAAGTATTTACGATTATAGTTATGGAAATAATAATTACTCAAATCGTAAGCTCGAAGGCTTTACCAGTGGATTATCATTAGGAACAGCATTGGGATATAAGTTTTTAAGTAGGAATAATTGGGTAGGAGAAATTAGCTTTGGTCTTAATAGAATTTTTTTAAATTCAGAGGATGATAATATGTTCCCTCGATTTGGAATCATGATTGGAAAAAGATTTTAATTTGATATTGCTTAAACAAACAAGTCCATCTTTTCACTTAAGTTGGACTTGTTTGTTTATATGCTTTTTACAATTAAATCATTCATTAATCATTGAATGTCAGAATTTTGCATTTTTAAACTATTTCCAGATTTGGAGAAGTAAACCATAAATAACAAACATAATCAATTGGTAACCACCCTGAATAAGAAAATGCATCCATCTTAATTTTGTGGTTTTACTAGTCCACATCACTGTTCCGGCAAGTGTGGGAATTACAAATGCTGCCCAAATCCACAATGAACGTTCAAGTCCACCAGCCATTTGGGAATCAGCTATTAAATGAGCTAATACTAAAATTTGAAAAAGGGTTAATAGAAATTGAATTCCATACAAAGGACCGGCTGATTTTTGCATTTTTTTTCTAATCTCTTCGTTTTCAAAGTTTACTTCATTTATTTCCATCCATTTTTTGCCAAAAATCGGACCGTACCATATAGCTCCTAAAATCATTGAAAGTATTGCTCCTAAAGCAATTGCATAATAATTAATTGTTATTGTTTCCATTTTTTTTGAATATTTGTTAATTAAATTGTTTTGGTCATTAGGTTTAACAACAGAATAAAAAAAAATGTTCACTATTATAAACTCAAAATATTGAAATTGTATTGGCAATAAACTTGTATTTAATTGAATAATAAGATATTTGTGATAAAACGACCTTGTTTTTATAAATTTATAAATCTAACAAACTAATTTCTGATTTATAATTAGGTCAATTTAAATATGTATATTTGTGCTTTAAACTTTTATTTAAGGAGTAAAACAACAGGTCTGCCGTAAGTCAAAAGATTTGCGGCATTTCAATAATTTATTAGACTTAAAATAAAAACCTTTTTTTTGCGTTTTTATTCAAGTTTGATTACAAGCTGAAAGTAATAAATGCATTCATACCTGAAAACAACAATAAACAAATGAAAATTCGGTTAATAATTTCCTTTTTATTAATTTTAGTTTTGGGAGTTAATGCTCAAAACAAAGTAAGAATATATGGCTATGTAATTGATACTAATAATCGAGGAATTGATTTAGCGAATGTTTATATCGAAAATTCTAAAATTGGAACCAGTACAAATCAAAATGGATATTATGATTTAAGTACCGAAATAAAAGACTCAGCCACATTGATTTACTCCATGATTGGTTATCAAACTATAAAATATAAAATTAGTTCAAAGCAAAAAATTGTTCATATATCTGTAGAATTGCCTATGCTTTCGAAGGAAATTAAGGATTTTGACGTGGTAGGACAGCGTAGACAAACTTCAACAATAGATTATATTGATCCTTCTAAAAACAGATTAATGCCTAATGCTTCGGGTGGAATTGAGTCATTGTTGATTACATTTTCTGGTGTAAGTCAAAACAATGAATTAAGTTCTCAATATACAGTCAGGGGTGGAAATTATGATGAAAATATAGTGTATGTCAATGGTATTGAGGTGTATCGGCCATTGTTAATTCGTGCAGGCCAGCAAGAAGGTTTGAGTTTTATCAATCCTGATTTGGTGAAAAGTCTTGGCTTTTCGGCAGGTGGTTTCGATGCAAAATTTGGTGATAAAATGTCGTCGGTACTCGATATACAATACAAAAAGCCAACTGAATTTGAATCTTCATTTTCGATAGGTTTGTTGGGAGCTTCGGCATATTTAGGCACATCGAAAAATGCTTTTACCCAAATGCATGGTTTTCGTTACAAAACATCCGAATATTTACTCGGATCCTTGGATACCAAAGGCGAATATACTCCATCATTTGTTGATTATCAAAGCTATTTAACATATCAGTTATCACCCAAATGGGAATTGACTTTTTTGGGTAACTTTTCTCAAAACTCCTATCAGTTTGTGCCCGTAGAACGTGAAACAGCATTTGGAACTTACCAAACTGCCAGAAATTTAACGATTTTTTATGAAGGACAGGAAAAAGATTTGTTTCGGACATCATTTGGTGCTTTAACTTTAAATTACAAACCATCAAAAAATACAAAACTCAGTTTACTGGCTTCAGCTTTTAATACCAATGAGAATGAAACTTATGATATTTTGGGCGAATATATTTTGAGTGAGGTGAAATTGGATGTTGATCCGGATCAAAAAATAGGGGCAACGCTAGGTATTGGTAAATATCACGAACATGCACGTAATCGCCTGAAAGCAACGGTGGCTAATATTGCTCATTTAGGGGAAGCAAAGATTGATAATCAAACACTTAATTGGGGTCTGAATTTGCAATATGAGCATATTTCGGATAAAATTAATGAATGGGAATGGCGTGATTCTTCGGGTTATTCACTCCCTTTTAACGATAAACGTGTGGATCTTTATTATAATTTAAAAGCCAATACCGTATTACCTAGTTTTAGAACAACAGCGTTTTTTCAGGATTGTTATAAGTTAAATGCCGAAATTGGTAAATTTTTGTTTACAGGAGGAATCAGGGCAAATTATTGGTCGTTTAATAAAGAATTGTTAATTAGTCCGCGAGTTTCTGTTTCCTTTTTACCGCATTGGGAAAAGGATTTTAGTTTTCGTTTTGCTAGCGGTGTATATTATCAAGCACCATTTTACAAGGAAATTCGCGATACTTTATCTGATGCCACAGGGAATGTAAGCATCGTTTTGAATGATAAAATCAAAGCACAACGTTCCTTGCATTTCCTTATTGGAGGCGATCATTATTTCAGGGCTTGGGGACGACCATTTAAATTTACAACCGAAGCCTACTTGAAATTAGCCGATAGAGTGATAAGTTATTCAGTTGATAATGTTAGAATTAGATATTCCGGCGAAAATGATGCCAAGGCTTACTCGGCAGGTGTTGACTTTAAACTTTTTGGTGAGTTAGTTCCCGGAACCGATTCATGGATAAATTTATCGTTTATGGATTCGAAAGAGGATTTGCTGAACGATTCGCATATAAAAAACATATATGATGAAGAGGGTAATGTTAGTTCAACCGAAAAAGTTTACCCGGGTTGGATGCCTCGTCCAAATGAACAACGATATGTATTTTCACTGATGTTTCAAGATTATTTACCCAATAACCCCAAGTATAAATTTCATTTAAAAGGCATATTATCAGATGGTTTACCCTTTGGAGCTCCACGAAATCCGGCATATCGTGCAGCATTCAGAGCTTCGCCTTATCGCCGGGTTGATATAGGAGCTTCGCGCGTTTTAGCTACCGGTTCGGATAAAATGATGAATAAAAAATGGCTGAAAAATGTGAAAAATATCTGGTTTAATATTGAAGTTTTTAACTTGCTAGGTTTCGAAAACGTGAATTCATATTATTGGGTTTCCGATATTTACGGACAACAATTGGCTACACCCAATTACTTGACCGGAAGGCAGTTTAATTTTAAAATAATGGTTGATTTTAAATAGATTTAAATAACTAATCAGCCACCCTAGCCCCGACCCCCTAACCCCCAAAAGGGGGAATATGGTGGTGAGTTTTGGAGCATAATTAAAAGTTAATTGACAAAATAAACTGACTATATTCTTATTTTCTCAGCAATTTATCTCCTTAATTATATCAAAATCGTTGATAAATCAATTTGAGGGATGCTCAGTAGTAACAAGTTAATTCATTTCTTGATTTAACTTTAAATAATTCATAAAACGAGCTTTCAATATTTCCTCTAGTAAACCCTACAATTTTTCTTCTATTTCCCCCTTTAGGGGGTTAGGGGGCTGGATTTAGGGGGTTGACATTTAATTCTTTAGCAATTTCAAACATATACTTGTAAGCAGCATCGTATTCGTTAGGAATAATACCATCTAAAATGGCATCTTTTATTTTCATTTTTATTTCACCTACCAAGGAGCAGGCAGGTAAATTAAACACTTCCATAATTTCCTGACCGCTAATGGGTGGTTGAAAATTTCGAACCTTATCTTTTTCTTCAATTTCTTTGAGCTTTTTGCGTACAAGCTGAAAATTCGATCTGAATCGTTTTACTTTTTCAGGATTTTTTGAAGTTATATCCGCCTCACATAATTTCATCAAATCGTCAATATCATCGCCTGCATCGAATAACAAACGACGTATGGCCGAATCGGTCACCTCATCTTCGCTCAAAACAATGGGGCGCATGTGTAGGTTAACCATTTTCTGAACAAATTTCATTTTTTCGTTGGTTGGCAATTTCAATCTTTTGAAGATTTCTGGTATCATTTTTTCACCCACAAAATTATGATTATGAAATGTCCATCCTAAGCGAGTATCGAAGCGTTTTGTTACAGGCTTGCCTATATCGTGCAACAAAGCCGACCATCGCAACCATAAATTATCTGTATGTTCGCATAGTCCATCTAAAACGGCCAAAGTATGATAAAAATTATCTTTGTGACCAATGCCATCTTTGGTTTCGGCACCTTTTAAAGCTAACAATTCAGGGAAAATGATTTCGAGCAGTCCGGTTTTTTCCAACAAAACAAAACCTACAGAAGGTTTGCGCGACATCATTATTTTATTTAATTCGTCTGCAATGCGCTCTTTACTAATAATTTCAATGCGCCCTTTGTTTCGGGCAATGGCTTCAAAAGTACTGCTTTCGAGAAAAAAACCAAGTTGAGCTGAAAATCGAATTCCTCGCATCATGCGAAGTGGATCGTCAGAAAAAGTAATATCGGGATTTAATGGGGTGCGAATTACAAAATTTTTCAAATCAGTAAGTCCTTCAAACGGATCGACTAATTCGCCAAATCTGTTCTTATTCAAACAGATAGCCAAGGCATTTATAGTAAAATCACGCCGGTTTTGATCATCCTCCAATGTGCCATTTTCAACTATAGGATTTCTTGAATCACGCTGATACGATTCCTTTCTAGCTCCCACAAACTCTACTTCTAAATCAGCGTGTTTAACTTGTGCAGTTCCAAAGTTCTTAAATACAGTAAGTTTTGCTTTTTTTCCAAGTTTTAAAGCCACTTTTTCGGCCAACTCTATTCCACTTCCAACTACCACTATATCAATATCTTTCGAAGGGCGTTGTAAGAATATGTCACGTACAAATCCTCCAATCACATAGCATTCCTGTTGCAATTCATCTGCTGCTTCCGAAATAATCTTGAATATTTTATCCTGTAAATATGCTTGCATCAATAATTTTCTATAAATTTCAAATTCTATACAAAAGTAAAGCAATAATCTTAAACGCCAAAACAAAAAAAACCTGATAGATTTTTACTGTCTATCAGGTTTTGCAATTATAATTTTGTTGTTTTTAGATTGAATATTTTGAAAGTATTACTTGTCTAAATTTCATTGATTTAGATAAATAATTTAAGCTATTTCGCTTTTTTTGCTTTTAGCTTTTTAATTTCATTTTCCAATTTTTCGATTTCCTTTTCCTGATTATTAATTGTAGTTACTAATTCAGTTAATTCTTCATTCTCAATAGTCGAAGGGAATTGAGTATCAAGTCTTTCCAGAAAATCGGAAAACACATTCATGTAATTCATAAATGCATCGTAAGCAGTTTCATAGTTAGTCCCATAAGCATCTTTATGGCTCATATACCTGAAATGATCTGATGATTGTAGGCATAACCAATCGTTTAATAATGGTTTGTCTTTACTCAGATTTACACGGGTACTTTCGTTATAAAGTTTTTTTGATACTTCTTGTTGTAAGTCATTGCCTAACCAGGGGGTTAAATCTTTATCATTCCCAACCCAGCTTGTAGGGTATGGCACTGATAATGAATCAACAGCTTCAGTTTTTTTTGCGTAATCAGTTGGCAATACAAAGCCGATTTGATGTTCCATTGCATGATAAGGCAAGGCTTTCAAAAAATCAAAAATACCGGTGTATGCTGGTTGGGTTACGCCAAAAACTTCATATCCCATAGCTAAATTAATAATTTTTTCATCTGCGGGGAATTCTGAAATCCATTGAATAAATTTTTCGGCAGTTAAACTCATGTTTTGAAATCTAAAAGCCAAATCGTCGCTTAATTTACTATTCCTTACAAATAATTTTAATTTTGGATTATAAGCATGTTTATAAATAAAATTTGGACTTTTCCAACCTAAAACGTGTTTTGCTTCATCTACAATCGTTGATTTATAGCCCATTTTAGAAATCATTTCACCTATTTCGTCGGAATAAATTAATTCGGTATTATAAAATGATGTTGGTCGTTTGCCAAACAATAATTCTATTTTATCTGAATGCATTTTCACCTGTCGCTCAAATTCAGCACCATCGAAAACAGAAGCCAAAGAGTGTGCAAAAGGTTCGGCCAGAAACTCCACACAGCCTGTTTTGCTTAGTTCCTTGAAGCTATCAATCACCTCAGGGGCATATTGTTCAAGCAATTCTATGGTAATTCCCGATATTGAAAATGAACATTTAAATTTGCCATTTGAACTTTTTATCATTTCTGAAATAGTGCGATTGGCAGTCAAATACGATTGTTCTACAGCATTCCGAATTCTTTCTTCGGTTTGAAATTCATCATAATAGAAGTGTTTTTGACCAATGTCGAAAAATCTATAACGATCTAAACGAATTGGTTGATGAATTTGAAAATAAAAACATATATTTCGCATACTATAATAAGTTTATGCCTGTCGGCTATATTAATATTTAATTGAATGTCAATAATTTAAAATATTTGAATAAAAAATTGAGATAAATCGTGTCTACTTAGCAACTAACATGACAAATTTTGTCATGTTAAAATGCAAAAATTTGATTTTTAGTTAGAAAAGGAGCCGTATTGTGTTTTAAATCTAAGAAATCAAGAATATTTATTTGTTAATATCTTTTGCTATTCCTTTTCAAACACCCCCAAAACATTCCCCCTTTAGGGGATTAGGGGGCTAAGTATTTAAGTTAAATCATAAAACGCTATCGTAAATAACTCTTACTTTCAAGCCGGCATCATACCACTTGATATTGTTTACTTCATCACGTCCTAATTCACGCAAACTTTTATACATGGCCGGATATTTTACTATGGCATAAATGGCATCGGCCATGGCGTCAATATCCCAATAATCAGTTTTTATGGCATGAGTCAAAATCTCGGCACATCCTGATTGCTTTGAAATTATACTTGGTGTACCCACTTGCATGGCTTCTAAGGGCGATATTCCAAAAGGTTCAGAAACCGAAGGCATTATATAAACATCACTTTCGGCCAACATCTCATTAACCTGCCTTCCCTTCAAAAAACCGGTAAAATGAAATTTATCCGAAATTCCCCGTTTTGAGGCTAAATCTATCATGGCATGCATCATATCACCACTGCCAGCCATCACAAACCTTACACCTTTGGTTTTTTGAAGCACACGAGCCGCTGCTTCAACAAAATACTCCGGTCCTTTTTGCATGGTTATTCTGCCCAAAAAACACACAACTTTGTCTTTTCTTTCGGTTTTAGTAAACGATTCTACATCGGGAAGCGGTTCTACAGCATTGTGTACAGTAGTAACCTTATTTGGATGTTGATGATATTTTTCTATTACAATCTGTCGGGTTAGTTCACTTACAGTCATAATGTGGTCGGCCATATCCATACCGCGTTTTTCGATGCCATAAACTGTAGGATTTACTTGCCCTCTACTTCTGTCGAAATCGGTTGCATGTACGTGAATAACAAGTGGTTTGCCACTTATTTGTTTAGCAAATACACCGGCTGGGTAAGTCAACCAATCATGCGAATGAATAATATCAAAATCCACCTGATGAGCCAATACACTGGCAACTGCCTCATAATTTGCAATTTCTTCTATTAAATTATCGGGGTATCGACCTGAAAAATCTATGCAGCCTAAATCGTTGGTATGTATGCGATTAAAATTGTAATTAATGCCATTTCTTAACCAAAAATATTCATCAGGGTGCATTACCTTTCCAATTCGATGATTTACATAGTCCCAATTATTTTCTTTCCACACAACCGGCACATTACATGCACCAATTATTTTCAAAAAACTCTGATCTTCATCACCATGCGGTTTTGGAATTACAAAAGTAATTTCCATATCCGGCTGCAAGGACATCCCTTTTGTCAATCCATAACTTGCAGTTCCTAATCCGCCTAAAATATGAGGGGGAAATTCCCAACCAAACATTAATGCCTTCATCTTTTATTCGTTTTCGTATTTTTTTAAATAATCCAAAACTCTCAATATCTCTGCCACGCTTATAGCAAATGACATTCCACCATGCCCTTTAAATGGTGGATTTCCATCAAATAACTCAGGCAATGTGCCTACACATAATTCTGTCATTTCTGTTTCAAAACCCACTAACATACGTTCAATAAACGAAATGCCACTTTTTTTGTAGATTCTAAGGTAGGCATAGGCATAAGTGCCAAATGTAAACGGCCACACCGGACCATTGTGGTAATTTCGGTTACGTTCCAGCATACCACCAATATAATTTGGTCTGTAATTTCCACTTTTAGGACTTAAGCTTCTTAAACCTTTTGGTGTCAACAGTTCTTTGGTGCAAATATCCAATACCGATTTCTGTTTTTGTTTATCGAGTGGCGAAAATGGCAAAGATACAGCCACCAACATATTCGGACGAACTTCTTTATCATGATAATTATCAATTACATAGTCGTAAAGATAAGTTCCATTCCAAAATGTTTGAATAAATGCTTCGCGTGCGATTTCAGCTTGATAATCCAATAAATCTGCCGAATTTTCATTTCCCGCTTGTCTCGTTAACAGAGATGTAAACTTAAGAGCATTGTACCAAAGCGCGTTAATTTCCACCACATATCCGGTTCGGGGAGTTATTGGTCGTCCATCTTCCATTGCATTCATCCATGTAGCAGGTTTCTCGGTACCATTTACATACAACAATCCGTTTTTATCAATAAATAAATTTGGATGATTATGTTTTCTAATAAAATTGATTATATCATTGGCAATTTTTTCATATTTTTTTGCTGCCTCTTCTACCGAAACAGTAATAGAATATTGCTGCAAAGTCCATATAAACCAAAGCAAAGCATCCGGGTCATCTAATCCCTGCAATTTATTATTCTGTTGATTTCCGGCTAAAAATCTTTCAATCTCTTCAAGCGAAGTTTTCATTATGTCTTCATAATAATCCATTCTATCAATGCAGAGTGTACTACCGGGAAGTGCAATAAATTGATCTCTGGCTCGGGCAGTAAACCACGGATAACCAGCTAATAAATAGGTTTTATCGCCCACACGTTTATAAAATTGCTGTGCTGAATTTTTAAGTGTACTAAACATATCAGTACGATGAATCCTTCTTTTGAGCTCTTCATCCCACAAAGCATTTAGTTTACGTGGTGAAATTTCGCTAATTCCGGCCGAAAAAATGATAGATTCACCTTTTTTAATTGGCATTTCAAAATAACCCGGAGCAAGTTGATCTTCTTTGAAATCATATCCTCTTTCTTGTTCTTTGTAATATTCAATGTTTTTGTACCAATAAGGTTGATGATTATATGTATTTTTTTTTGAAAATTGCATGTGTAAACAGGGGTAATTGTCATATAAACACATATTTATACCATTTTGATTCTCATTGTACGATGTGTTAGCCTGATCATTTTCTTTTGTAAGCTCATTTACACTTCTAAATGCAAGAAATGGTTTAAATCTTAATAGAGTGGGGGAGTGTGCCTCCAACAAAGTATATTTAATTAATAGACGTGGTTCAAAGGATACTAATAATCTTTCTTTCGATAAAATAACTCCTCCAACACGATAAATTGTGCGTGAAATTGCTTCACAATCGAATTGTCGGATATATTTATGTCCATTGGGACTAAAATTATTTCCTTCGTATTTATGTATTCCTAAATTAAATTCAGCTCCATGCTGTATAACCGACTCGTCTAACGAAGACAACATAACATGATTTGTATCGTCAATTTCAGGTATTGGGATAACCAATTGTCCGTGGTATTTACGTGTATTACAATCAATTAATGTTGTACTATTATATGCACCTGCACGATTGGTTCTAATCATTTCTTTCGAAAGTGATTTTTCCAGGTTTATCAAAAGTGTTTTGTCAAAATTAAGGTAACTCATATTGTATAAATATTATAGTACATTGGAAATTAATACAAAAATTTAAAATAATATTATAATAAATTGGCTATATTCAATTTTGGATTTTATACTTGAATATATTACTTAAATTATAGTCCGCAATTTAGTGAATATATTTCTAAAAAAAAAATAATTTATCCCTATTTTTTATGTTTTAAAATAGGTTTTTGAGCATTTTAAGCGATTTATGCAAAATAATAAATGAATATGCAAATAGAAATAAAACAAATATATAAATTGAATTGCCAAATGGATTGAAAATTTTAATTTAATATTGCCAACTAAACCAACAAACTTTTCAAATAATCTTTATTCAGTATTGTATATTCTTTCTTGTTTATGAATATTATTTCATCTTGTACCATTTCCGATAAACTTCGGGCTAATGATGGCCTGGCAACACCAAAGAATTCGGCCAATTCGGTTTGATTTCTGTTAATTTGGAACGTTTTTCCATATTCATTATATTGTTCCAGCAAGAAGTGAGCAATTTTACCTTTGATGGTTTTAATGGAGAGCATTTGTAAACGATTGGTTAAAAATTGAGTTCTATTGGCGTTGTGAACCAAAAACTGACGCATAAAATTGGGCTGAACACCCATTAATCGTATCACTTCTTCTTTTGGAATTTGCAGTATTTCCGATACTTCTAAAGTTGTAACTTCAACCGGAAAACGATTATTGTCCGAAAACAAGAATGCAGGAGCGAGTGGGCGAGGAGCTTTAATAATTTCTATACCCATCAAATTTCCTGTTTCAGTAATCATTTCGGTTTTCACCGAGCCCGAAACTAATATATACAATGCATCACACAAATTTCCTTGTCGGAAAATGATTTCATTTTTTAGGTAAGTTTTATAACTATATTTTAAATCGGCAGGGAAATTATTGTTCTCATTATCTTCGAACCTGGTAAAATCAGACCATTCAGTGTCAATATTCTTCATTTTTATTACTTTTATTTTGATGTGTAACTTATGTTACACTTAAATTCATTACACTACAGTATTTTTGCAGCATATTTAATAAGCGAATAGCAAATATAGCTATTTTATTTTATCGACAGAATCATTATTAACAAAAATTCAAATGAATCAATTTAAATTTCAACCTAAAATGGAAAATAAAGCATTCCCAACAGCTGAGAAATTCAGTTTAACAGAAAAAGTATCCTATGCCGAAGGATCGGTAGTGAGTAAAATAATTATCAGAAACGAGAGAGGTAACCTTACACTTTTTGCTTTTGATAAAGGCGAATTTTTAAGTGAACATACAGCTCCATTCGATGCCATAGTTCAGATACTTGATGGTAAAGGCGAAGTAGTGATTGATGGACAGGCCATTGAATTAAACACCGGCGAAAGCATTATTATGCCTGCCAATGTGCGTCATGCAGTGAATGCAACCGAAAGGTTTAAAATGCTTTTAACAATGATTAAATAATTGACAATTTATTCATTTACAATTTACAATTGGCTTTAAAGTGAATTGAGCATTTAAATTGTAAATGATAAAATCGTAAATAAGAAATATTATTATGAAACGAACAATAATAAAAATAGACGAAGAGATTTGCAATGGTTGTGAAGCTTGTGTACAGGGATGTCATGAAGGTGCATTGCAAATGATAGATGGAAAAGCGCGTATGGTGAGCGAACTGTTTTGCGATGGTCTGGGTGCTTGTATAGGCGATTGTCCGGTTGGAGCAATTACTTTGGAAGAGCGTGAAGCTGAACCTTATGACGAAATTGCAACTATCGAACGCATGATTCCTAAAGGAGAAAAAACCATTTTAGCGCACTTGAAGCATTTAAAAGAACATGGCGAAACTGAATATCTAAAACAAGGTGTAAGTTATTTACGTGCAAAAGGTGTTCAGGTAAATTTTGCCGAAGTACATAATCATGGTGGAGCCGGATGTGCTTCAAAACCTGTTGTTGCAGCTCAGCACCAAGGTGGTGGAAGTTGTCCGGGCAGTCGCGAAATGTCATTTGGTACCCCAAAGCCTACAGCGACATTTACCATGGCAGCAACAGCTTCAGCCTCAACAACAACTAATGTTTCGCAATTGCGACAATGGCCGGTTCAGTTACATTTGTTAAACCCTGAAGCCGCTTACTTTCGCAGTGCAGATGTTGTTTTAGCTGCCGATTGTGTGCCATTTAGCTTTCCCGATTTTCACAACCGCTATTTGGCCGGTAAAACATTAGCTATTGCTTGCCCAAAACTCGATTCGAATCAAGAAGTGTATATGAATAAATTGCAGGCTATGATAGTAAATTCACAAATCAATACTTTGACTGTGGTTATTATGGAAGTGCCTTGTTGTGGTGGATTACTGCGTTTGGCTCAAAAAGCAATTGCCGATAGCGGACGAAAAATACCATTAAAATTAGCTGTTATCGGAATAAAAGGCGAAGTTTTGAAAGAAGAATGGGTTTAAAGAATTTACAATTTAATCATTTACAATTTACAATGTAAGAATTGTAAATTGTAAATGAAAATCAATCAAATATTAATCCTTCATTTATCAAAAAATTGTAAATGGTAAATGAAAAAATAGTCAATTATAAAATTATGAATATGTTTTGCTATCAATGCCAAGAGGCAGCCAAAGGGCTGGGGTGCGAGGTTAAGGGAGTTTGTGGAAAAACTCCCGAAGTATCAGCGCTACAAGATTTACTTGTTTATCAGGTAAAAGGTTTATCACATTTTACAACAGCTTTACGTTTAGTTGAAATAGAAAACGAGGCTGCTAACACATTTATCACCGATAGTTTATTTATGACTATCACCAATGCAAATTTCGACCACGAAAGATTTGTAACTCGCATTCGCGAAGGATTTAAACTTCGCACCGAATTAAAAGCCGTTTTGGCTGAAAATAAAATTGAACTTAAACATTCCGATTTAACTACATGGACTGCTCTTACTGCTGCCGAAATGGAGCAAAAAGCGCTATCGGTTGGTGTATTGGCTACCGGGAATGAAGATGTTCGCTCATTGCGCGAATTAATTATTTATGGTTTAAAAGGTATGGCTGCTTATCTTGAACATGCACAAAACCTTGGATATTACGATAATAGTGTACATGCTTTTATTCAAAAAGCGCTAGTAGCTACAACTAACGACTCACTCACAGCTGATGAACTTACTGCTTTGACTCTCGAAACCGGAAAATATGGTGTTTCAGTTATGGCATTGCTCGATAAAGCCAATACAACAACTTTTGGAAATCCGGAAATTTCGAAAGTAAATTTGGGTGTTCGCAATAATCCGGGCATTTTGATTAGCGGACACGATTTGAAAGATATGGAAGAATTGCTTAAACAAACTGATGGTACCGGAGTTGATGTTTATACGCATAGTGAAATGCTTCCTGCTAATTATTATCCAGCCTTTAAAAAATATAGTCATTTTGTTGGAAACTATGGTGGTGCATGGTGGAGTCAAATTACCGATTTCGAAACTTTCAATGGTGTAGTTCTTTTTACTACAAATTGTATAGTTCCACCAAAAAGCACTTCAACTTATTCCGATAGAGTGTATACAACAGGTTCGTCGGGATTCCCGGGCTTCAAACATATCGAAGAAGGTGTGAACGGCCAAGCTAAAGATTTTTCGGCATTAATTGCTCATGCTAAACAATGTGCTTCACCAATCGAAATTGAAACAGGCGAAATTGTAGGTGGATTTGCTCATAATCAAGTGCTTGCATTGGCCGATAAAGTGGTAGCTGCTGTAAAATCAGGTGCAATTCGTAAGTTTTTTGTTATGGCTGGATGCGATGGTCGCATGAAAGGACGTAGCTATTATACCGAATTTGCTGAAAATTTACCAAAAGATACTGTAATCCTTACAGCAGGCTGTGCAAAATATCGTTATAACAAATTGGAATTGGGCGATATAGGGGGCATTCCACGCGTACTTGATGCCGGGCAATGTAACGATAGCTATTCATTGGCAGTAATTGCATTAAAATTAAAAGAAGTTTTTGAATTAAACGACATTAACGATTTGCCAATTGCTTATAATATAGCTTGGTATGAGCAAAAAGCTGTGATTGTATTGCTTGCATTGCTTCACTTGGGTGTTAAAAACATTCACTTAGGACCTACATTGCCAGCTTTCCTATCGCCAAATGTAGCCAATGTATTGGTAAATGCTTTCGGAATTGCTCCAATTGGAAGTGTAGATGAAGATATGAAATTGTTTTTTCCCGAAATGATTAATGCTTAATTTGAGCAAAAGCTGAGATTATATAAAGTTAGGGGCTGTCTCAAAAGGGCAGCCTCTTCTTTTTTTCTATCGAATACAAAGTATATGTACATGCTTTTCAATTCCGTTTATGGCAATTGGAACGCATTTGTTTTCTTTTGGCTGAAGCCCATATACATCATTAACCCAATGGCAACGCCTTGGGATTTCCATGCAGAATAGCATATCAGCGCCCCTCAGGGGCAATATATTTGATGTTATGATGCCCTGCAAATTATTCCGAGACGCCAGGCATGGCTACCATACAACGCAATTTATTTTCCCCGTAGAGACGCCATGCCTGGCGTCTCTTTATTCAGACACCAGACATGGCGTCTGGTTAAACAAAAACGCTGTTTTTTACATCGAGACGCCAGGCATGGCGTCTCTACCATACCTGCATATAATAATGCTGTCTTTGGTTTTTCTTTTAAATTTTTACTTATAATATTTCAATTGTATCAACATAACTATTGTATTTATACAAATACCCATGTAGAGCTTTTAGGCTAAATAAACCGTATTGACGGGTTTGAATTACGGCACAATCTACAGATTAAAACTATACAAAAGAGATAATTGCAGGCTATTACTATAAATACTTGTCTGTACTGATGTATATTGAAATTGATAATGCGACTCAGCTACCAAATCCTTCGTCGTCACCTTTGTCAAACCAATGGTATAACGCAGTGTAAGTGCATAATATTCATTCAAATTATAGTTAATTCCGGTAATTATTGAAGCGTTTAGTTTGCCATTTAAATCGGGCAATAAATTTCTTCCGGGACCATTGATAATAATTGTCTTTTGATGTTCCGACGATACGGTATATCCAAATCCTAAGCCGACACAGGCATCAATTTTTTTTCTGAGGTGAAAATTGACGATTACAGGCAACTCAACATCCGAATAAAGTGCACCGCGATAGCTTTCTATCGGTATACTTACTGTAGGATTGTGGAATATATACTTAATCATTCCTCCTTTTTTCACAAATCCGGGTTCCAACCATATTTCCCAATTATCATCACTTTTCAGTTTAACAACAGCATTTATACCGTACGATACATTATACATACCGTGTACGCTTAATGTGGGATTGCTGATTATATTATTTGCCAGCGAAAATGAGGGAATACAAATGCCGGCTTTTAAACCAAAATCAACTTTCTGCGCCTCTGCAACCGTTATCGACACCATAAACAACACAATCAAAATTATATTGCTGAGATTAAACTTCATACTGTTTGATTTTTAAATATGCTTATTCTCCCTTATATAACGTACCAAACAACAAACGGGCATATTCTGTAGATTCCCTTTTGCCAAATGCGGTAAATTCGCCATGACTTGCGTCTCTGTATTATAGCGAGAATAAAAGTTAGTAACATTTCACTTAAAATATAACTTAAAGATTTATATTATTTCTTCATAACCAATCAAGTAACCAAACCCATTTTTTTACTATTTCTGCTTCTTCCTCACTTCAATTTGGGCTTGCGACATGCGTTCACGTAAACCGCCTTGCTGCAAAAACTCTTTTTCTAATGTCTTCATTTGTTGAGCTAGTAAATATGAAGTTACATTTACTAAGCTCAACAGCACATTTGCCGAAACCTCAGGATCATTACTTTCGATGCCCTTACGGTAAGTTTCATAATTGGCGTTAGGCGTTTTATGTTTTTGTGTAAGCGCAGCATAAAATGGGTGTTTTTTGTCCCAAAATGTCAAATGACGGGTTCTCAAATAATCTTCGTAATCTTTTTTAAGCTCTTCGAGCGAAGAACGGGCAACATTGGTTAGTTTTATTTCCGTTTCTTTCGATGTACCCGAAGCCATACTGGCTTCCACAATATTTTGCTTGCCAGACCGTGCAGATTGTATCATTTGGTCGATAGTTCGATCGTATTTATTCAAGTATTTATGAGCAAAATAATAGGTGCCATCATAAATTATCTCTGATTTCTGATAAGTAATCAAACGCTCGTAACCACCGTGTTTGGGTATAAACCCATCTTCGTTGTACTGTTTATCCATAGTTTTACTTTTATTATCATTCCTATTTTTTCGGGTGACTTTCACGACATTCACGACTGCGGGGCATTGTCGCGATAGTCCACACTTTCGCCCGAAAGTGAATATAAAACTAAAAAAACTCTACTACTTGCAAATGCCCCACGCCATAATCGGCCAACACAAACAACAAATACTTTAGGTGAATAAAACTGATATTTAAAAAGTTGTATATTTAAAAATTAAACCAATACAAACATTTTTGTTTTTTTCTATTTTAGGAATATTAACTTGAATCTTCAATTTAGACTTTAGTAATTCAAGTAACTTATTTCTTTCTAAAATTGAGTAAAAATCTAATTCACCATTCATATTTTTTATGCAAAAAACCCTTTTATTATCAGTATCTCCGTTCCAAACTACTTTTCCTCCAACTTCACCATAAAGTAAACCATTAATAAAGTCCATGATTTTTCGCTCAAAATATATTTTGTCATTTATTATTTGAGGAAAAATAATTCTTTCGTTTGAATTTAAGTAATCGTTTAAATTTTTAATTTTGCCTAAAAGTACCAACAATGCTATATCTGCTAAAATTACTGGGAAAACACTATCTATTAACATTAAATTCAGTTGTTGATTTATATTCTTAAAACGCTGAAATAGAAGCTGTTCCTTGAAGTTAAAATCTCCAATACTCTTTAAACTAAAACCATCATTTATGCGAAATACTATATCATATTTGGCAAATTGGCGATTAGTAAGGTTTATGAAATTTAAATTTTCAATATCTCTATTTTTTTCAGTTTTTGCTAAAATCATAATTTTATTACTGTCTAAAAATATTCTTCATGTGGTAATTCAAAAACTCAGGTTGAGGTAGGAACTTATCGGGTAATAATATCGCTTTGTTTTCGAAAGATAAAAAGTTCATTTCAAAGGAAGCATTATCATTCTTTTGTTGTTTAAGCTGTTTAGACAAAACTATTGTATAATCATCAGGTCTAATTCCTATTAATCCAGTATCGAAAGCTTTATCGTGTAGTGCATTTAAACATAGACCATTCATCGGATTTAATCGATTTTTGTCATCTTTACTCCACGGTATAATATGACTGGCTATTAATAACTCACGTTGTTGAATGCCTGTAATACAACACTTTTGATTATATGTTGCCAAAACAACATTTCTAAAAAGAGCTTGATTAACACGTATCTTAATTAATCGTTCTTTTTCTTTTCCGTCATGAGGGAGGTTTTCAAAATCAATTTTGTTGATTTTTTCTATAGTACTGTTTTTCTTTTGTGCAAACAAATTTTCGCTTAGGAATAGAGCTTCATCCCAATTATCATAAAACTCATCCCAAATGGCTTTATCTAATTTACTTGCATTAGTTGCACCCCTAATACCACGAGCCTTTAACGTTGGGTCGAAACTTGCAAAATTCCCTAACTTCAAAGTGATAGAAGAAGGTGTACGACCAATTAACTCACTTAATTCAATTATTAATGGATTGGTTTTATGCATCTTACCAAAAGGTAATTTGCAATAAAGATTAATCGCCAAGATTAATTCTTCGCGTGTCCAGAGAGATTGGCCAGGTTTCATTATTTTAAAATATAAAGTGTTTCATTAAACGCATCGCGTTTGATGTAAGTGCTTAAATCAGAAATATTTATAATTTTATAGGTTTGTATAAAAAGTTACTCGTTTTGACAACTTCAGTCGTTGTTTGAAAAAAGTTTGGTTTATTTTTCACAAAAATACATTTTACAACTGAGATATACAAGCGATTAAGGGGATATTAAAACTTAATTCTCAACTTTATTCCACCATATAAATCTTAGTTTTTACCTTAAGCCATTCGTTTAAGCGTTTGGCGGAGTCGATGCGGCAGAAGAAGGCCTTGCCGGCATCCATCAGGCGGGAGATAACAATGTTGTGTTCCATAGGTACCCAGCCCAGGCGGGTGTTGTTGAGGTAAATGCCAATGGCTAGTTTGTCGTGCTTGTTTTGGGGTTGGCGTATCATTTTCAGTACGGTATCGGGCAACAAAAGCGGCTCAAGTGTGTCGGTTTCGGTACAAAAGCTTGTGCCCGCCACTACAATATCGAGCAGGTAAATTTCGCGGCTAAAGGGTGCTAAGGCATCCACACCACCGCTTCCAATCAGCTCCAGTAATTCAGGAGTTAGTTTAACTATTTCGTTCATAATATGGCAACTTTTTGTTTTATTTTCCTTTCTTATTCCCCCTTTAGGGGGCTAGGGGGCCGTTTTAGCTCAACAATTGAGGTTTCCATTCGTCCATTAATAAAAGGTATTCTGTGTATTTCTTCTTTTCAGCAGTGAGTAGTTCAATATCGGCGTTGAGGCTTAGTTGTTCAGCAGCTATCCAACGTTCGTCGGACAGCTTATCGCGAAACGAAAAAGGAAATTTCGCTTCCAGCTCGCTGATTTGTCTTTTCAGTTTATCTACATTTTCGCTGAGTTTTTCAACTTTCTCCTTCAGGTTATCAAAACTCATTTCGGGAGCAGCCGTTTTCAGGTCGATACTAAGCAAAATGGCATTGAGCATATCGAGGTTAGCCATATCGTAGGCAGCCTGCGCTTTGAGCAAAAGGTCTTTCTCGTGTTCAGTACAGTTAGGGTTCACATCGGGATGCAGTTTTTTCACTATCAGCACATACACTTCTTTAATTTTTTGCGTGATGTGTGGTGGTAAAAAGCTACTGTCGGTGAGGAACTTTTTTGCTTGTTTTAGGTGCTCACTTTCGAGAGCAATTTTTTTCAGATATTCGTCGAACTGCTTGGCAATTTTCTTTTCTACAGCACTTTTGTCGGGGTAAACGTTCTGATTAATATAAGCCTGCATAAGCTGTATGCGCTGTACAAGTATTTTTATTTCGGTTTGGAGGCAGAACTTTTGGTGCTTCAATTGCCCAATGGCATTGAGGTAAATGGCAGTTAAATAGTGCTCCTCGTAAGTCAGCATCTCATTTTTTTGCGAAAACAAATCGGCAAATTCCTTGCACAACAGCTGGTATTGCAGGTGAAGCATTTTTTGTTCGGGTGTTTGTTCGGGCAGCATAAAGTTTTCTGTTTGTCAACTCCACAAAACTACAAAAAAACCTTCATATTTTCACATTCTTATTAAGAAATTAATGTACCTAACTCAATTTTATGCAAACATTTAAAAAAAACAGTTTTTGCAGGCTTATAAAGCCGTTTTTATGGTTTAAAAAAAATAATATTGAAGCTTTTTAAAGCATTAAACACAAAAAAATAAATTGTTTTTTTGTGTTTTTCGGATGAAATTGAAAAAAAACAATTTGTTTTTATGGGTTTAACAGCAAATATTGTAAAAAAATAAATTGTTTTTATGGGTTCATCGGCGATTATTGTTAAAATATAATTTTGTTTTTTTGTGTTTTTCGGTAAAAATTGGAAAAAAACAATTTGTTTTTATGGGTTTATCAGCAAATATTGTAAAAAAATAAATTGTTTTTATGGGTTCATCGACGATTATTGTTAAAATATAAATTGTTTTTTTGTGTTTTTCATCGAATATTGTTAAAATATAATTTGTTTTTTTGTATTTTCAGCCGATTTTGTTAAAATATAATTTGTTTTTTTGCAATTTACGCCGTGATGGACATAAAAACAATTTATTTTTTACTATTATTTGCTCTAAAAGGGTAAAAAACAATTTGTTTTTTTATTATTACAGCACTGAAAGAGATAAAAAAAAATTGTTTTTTTTCGTTTAGCATAACTACTTAGCACTTCTAGAATAGTCCGGAACATTGATTTTGTTGAAAACTTTTAATTTAATGACACTTGAAATGCCATAACATGAAATTTAATGTTTAATCGAATAATTCCATTCAACCCACTAAACTCCCAACAACCAACTCATAAATTCCCCTCCAAGGAGGGTTTCGGGGAGGTCAACTTTCATTTGTTACATACATTTAAAAACACACAAAAAGAGCGACTCAGGTTTGAATCGCTCTTTTTAAATATAATTTTAATGAATTTGTTTATTCTAAAATCTCAAGCCAAAAGTTAATACCAAATTGTTGTTTTTTGTAATAACATTAGCCGGTGTAAGTGCTAAATTTTCACTAAGTATTTTGGAATTATATGCCAAATAATCTTCGTTATTAATTTTATTCATTAAAGCAAAATCTATATACCATCCCGATTCACGATATCCAATACCGGTAGTAATATAGTTGGTAGCCTTATGTAAAAAGAATTCGGTATCGGTACGAATAGTTGAAGGATACATGTTTTTTGTAGCATTGGTTTTGGTTTTACTGCTTGTATTGGCAAAACCAGCTCTTAATGATAAATTATCGGTCACTTTATATTCTCCACCAATTTTAATCGTTCTGGCATTATTAAACATATTATTCATGTCGGTATTATCATTCATATAGCTTTGCGAATTTCCATCCAAATCAGATAATTTCATGCCATTGTAGTTAGTTAAAACATATTCGGCACTTATCAAACCTTTTCTCTCAATAATAAATGCTGTACTTACATTCAATTGTAGAGGCGATTGTGTTTTAAAATCGGTATTTCCTATTGGAGAATTTAAATATCCTTTTTTCTCTGTATCATAATTCACTTTAAAATTATTGCTTGAATTTATAGAATAGGTCATAGGCGTATGCAGCGATATTCCTAATCGGATAAAATCAACCGGAATGACTATGGCACCTACATTAAAATTAAAACCGGCACCTTTCATTGTTAAATTGTTTTCAAGGTTCATATTGCCACCAGTCTCAAATGTTTCATTGTATTGACTAATCGATTTGTAATAAATGGATTGAAAATTCAAACTTGCACCCAAAAAAACTTTGTTGCTAAAATTACCCGACCAGGCAAATGAATATTCATCCACTTTACCTTGTTCACGAAGCAAATATGATGGGCTTACTTTTTCATCTTTGCCTAAAAGTGAATTCCAAACTCCACTATTTGTAGCTGTTTCGTTCATTAAATATCCGTCATAAGCTAAAATAGACATCCAAGGCACATTGATATTGTCGAAGGGTTCGTAACTACCAACTTGTCTTAAGTCATTTTCGGTTAATCCATTTGAAAATTGTGCAAAATAATCGGTCATTGAAGATCCGCTTTCTTTTCCTTTGATATTGATATTGCGGTTGAAATTTTTCAATTTATTGTACGAGAAAGAAAAATTTGAACTTAATAAACCATTTAACTGACTCTCGCTACGCCAGGTTGGTGAGGCAAAAACCAAAGTAAAGTTATTAGTTCCCACATTATATAAATTATCAGAAGCTTTCTGAGTATTCCAGGTAGATGAACTGGTTTGCATAAGTATGTCGCCTGTTGCAGTTAACTCCGATTTGCGATAAATTCCCAAGCCTGCAGGATTGTCCTTGATAGCCGAAGGGTCGCCACCTAAAGCGCCAAAAGCACCAGCCATACTTGAATATCTTGCTGTTCCATTGATGTCAGTTTCAGCAATTTTTAAAGCATCGAAAATGGTTTGCGAAAATGCTAAACTGCAATGGAAGGCAAAAACTGTTATAATTATTATAGTACGTTTCATATTGTTTTATTTTTAACCTTGTGTTTAAAAAGCATTTTTTATTTATTTTATCGTAAACAGCACTTTTTCATTTGTGCAGAACATTGATATTGTTGTAAACTTCTATTTAAAACGAAACCTAAAATGCCCTAATTTGAAATATTATGATTGATTTAATATATGCTCTACTCCCCCCTCGGGGGGTAAGGGGGGCAGAGTATTAATTATTCTTTATCTTCTGCTTCCGCCTCCGCCACCACCGCCGGATGAAGAACCTCCTGAACTGCCTGATGATGAACCACCTGAGTATGAGGAGCCCGAAGAGCTAGAAGGACTGGAATATGTTGAAGACGATCTGGATTCACTACTTGGCGAATATGTGCTGCTACTTCTCGAAGGCGCGCTATATGTGCTTTGCGATGACCTTGTTGTGCTTGGGCTACCAGTTGAATAAGATGTACGTGGCGCACTATTAGTACCTGAATTATAACTTGACCGTGAACCGGCATTGCTATTGCTTGAAGGTTGAGTACTTGTACGAGGCGAATATGAATTATATGTGCTGCTCGAACGACCCGATGATGCAGGTTGATTATATTCACCGCGACTTCCACCATTTACTGAAGTAGAATTGGTGTTGCCGGTTCTGCCTCGTGTATCAATATTTGTTGTATTGCGTGCATTTCTATCGGTGTTTGTTGTATTGCGTGCATTTCTATCAGTATAAGTCGAATTATAAGCATTTGAATTTCTGGTGTTTACGCTTCTATCAATTCCTGAATTTACGACACTTCGCGAATTTAAATTAGGGTATGAATTGATTGAACGTGTGCCGGTTGAATTCGAAATAGACCTGCCTTCATTGCCTACAGCTGTATAGTTATTTCTTAATGAACTTCGGCTTCCACCGCCTATGGTAGTGCTTGCGCCCTGACGGTTTGAAGTATTGTTGTCCATACTACGGGTATTATAGCTGTTATTGGCTCTTCTATAAGTATCGTTGTAGTTCTGATTATTTGGTTTATAATATCCTCCATATCCACCATAACCACCATATCCATAATAAGGATTGTACCAGTTATTATAGCCATAGTATCCATGTCCATAACCATATCCATAATAACCATTGTATCCATAAAACGAATTCCAACCACCATAGTATGAATTATATCCCCATGGGCTATACCAACTGTTGTAACCATACATTGAGTAAGGTGAATACCAATTGTTTCCCCAACCCCAATTGTTATAACTGTAAGGCATATAATTGTAATCGAACCAAGCCGGATTCGACCAGGTTGGAGTTACGTAAGCATAAGCATTATCAATGTAAACATTCCAATCGCTACCATTTAAAAAATAGATATCGTTATAGTTTGGAGAACCCATAAATATACGATATTTTGGATTATGGTAACGGCGTATACGTGTTGCGTACTCCAAATCGGATTCCGATCCATTGAAACCATTTAAATAATAACCTTCTTCATTATTCATGTTTTCGGTGCTATCATTGGCTTCCGCAATTAAAACTAATGAATCGGTATCGCTAATATCAGTAACATTACGTTCGATAAATGTTATTTCTTTGATGCCGTTTTTGTAATTTGGCTTAGGATTTACTTTCCTTTCAGCATTATTCTTTAATACTTCTCTTGCATCCGAAGGCGCAAAATAAATATCGTCGATTGGTTTTGATTTTTGACCAAATATGATAAGTGGAAAAATCAATGTGAATAATAATAATCTAGTTTTCATAATATAACCTCCTATTTTAGTGGTGTTTTTGATTGATTTTGAAACAATAATCGTGCCATGTACCGTTGTTTTTCTGGCGATTTTGTGTTGATTGTAAAGAAATAAAGGTTTTTTAATTGAATATTTTGTTTAATTTTGCAAAGTCAATTACTTAATGCTTAATTAGGTTCTGCTGAAAAACTAATTTAAAGATATTAAAACCACATAAGGACACAAAAGAATCACAAAAGTTTATATATAAAACCATTAGGTTTTATTCTTATGTGAACTTAATTGATTCATTTTTACTAATATATATTTTGTCATTTATGAACAACATAAAAAGTAATATTATATTATATATTAGCTTTATTCTTATGTGTCCTTTTGTGTTCTTTTGTGGTTGGTGTTAAAAATTAATATTTTATATGCATTGTTTTTATACTAAATATGCAAAAATGATTGCATTAAAACCTTCATTAAAAGAGTTATATAGCATATTATCAGAATATTAACAGTTTTTCAGTAACCCCTAATTAACAGGTTTTTATACTATTTCCTATTCATTTAAATTTTAAAAAAATATTTATGGACTTTATACAAGTTGATTTTTATGTTGTACCATTCGAAGAGTATATAAGCGATATATTGGCTTCGGAACTTGGTGAAATTGGTTTTGATAGCTTTGTACTGAATAACAATGTGTTGGAAGCCTTTATTCCAAACGATTTATTTGATGCAAACAAAATTGACGAAATGTTAGCCAATTTTGTGTTCGAAGTTTCAATAGAGTACAAATATACTAAAATTGCAACTAAAAATTGGAACGAAGAGTGGGAAAAACATTACTTTGAACCTATAGTAATTGGTAATGAGTGTGTTATACATAGTTCTTTTCACAAAAATATTCCTCATGCCAAGTACGATATTACCATCGATCCTAAAATGGCATTTGGAACCGGGCATCATGAAACCACAAGTTTGGTAATAGGTGAAATTCTGAAAATGAATTTAGTTGATAAAACTTTACTGGATATGGGTTGTGGTACAGCAGTTTTAGCCATATTGGCTGCCATGCGTGGGGCTGTTAATATTGTTGCCATCGACATAGATAAATGGTGTACCGAAAATTCGATAGAAAATATCTTATTGAATAAAGTACAAGGAATAGATGTGCAATTAGGCGGTGCCGAATTGTTACAAGAAATGAAGTTTGATATTATTTTAGCCAATATCAACCGGAATATTTTACTGGCAGATATGGAGCAATATGCAAACTGTTTACTTGCTGGTGGTGAGTTATTTATGAGCGGTTTTTACACCCAGGATATTCCATTAATTGAAGCCGAAGCCAATAAAAATGGATTGGAACTTATTTCCTTCAATGAGAAGAATAACTGGGTAGTAGTGAGGACGATAAAAAAATAGTTTTCTTAGATATAATAGGGTAGGGAAGATGCTTAAATCATGGTTCGCTCACTTAGCCTAAATTCGGATGGTGTTAGGCCTGTCATACGCTTAAATGATGTAGAAAAATACTCTATGCTTGTAAATTTTAATTTAAACGATATTTCTTTTATAGAATCGGCCGATTCAACTAAAAGTTGTTTTGCCTTATTCAATTTAATATCATTGTAATACCTTGCAGGCGATTCATCGGTATATTTTTTAAAGTTCCGTCGAAACAAGGCATAGCTTAAATTTAAACTCGAAGCTATGTCTTGTATTGGCATATCCTCGAACACATTTTCGTTCATTATGATTTTAGCTTGCTCTATTTTTTGCCTTTCTTTTTTTTCGAGCGTTTTGTTTTTCGACTCCGCAATTATCAATCCCAAAACATGAAAAAGCATACCCGATAAATATACTTGTGATGACTTTAACCCATTTTGAACCACATCAATAGCGCGGTGAAAAAGTTTCATTAGCTCTTCGTTAAATCCGATATCAATAATGGAATTTTCAATGGGGAAGAATTTCCGAATAAGCATACTAAACACCATGTCGGTTTCGAAACGGATGAAATATTCTTTCCATTCGCTCGTATCCAAATGATAGTAAGTGTATTTTTGATTGGGGCTAATTAACAGTACTTTACCTTTAGATATTTCCATCTCAGGCAAATCATCAAAGCAAACAAATCCAATTCCATTTGTTATATAAATCAATTTGAATTCATTTGAAACTTTTCCTTTTTTGTAATGAAATT
>CAMBSB010000020.1 GCA_945870155.1 Paludibacter jiangxiensis
ATTCATCTTTCGAGCATCTTGTATCCGCTGATTGTTGGTGGTAATTTCCATTCCTTCCCATACTTTTGTAATACATGAACGCAATAACGAACGCATTCCTTTCACTTCTACAACACAAACTCCACAGGAAGCATTTTTAGAAACATCCTCCAAAAAACATAAAGTTGGAACTTTAATTCCGGCAAGTTTACACGCTTCCAGTACGGTTATACCTTCCTGGACTTCGAAAAGCTGGTTATTTATTGTGATTTTCATAATGATGTATAATATAACTCCGACCCCCTGCCCCCAAATGGGGGTTCCAGACGAAGTCTGTTTTTTTGTAAAAGAATATTGTTCCTGATGAAATTTGTAATTAATGTTTTAAAGATAGATGATAATTAATTTTTTCTAAAACCTGTTTTATGTCTTTTATAACTTCGTCATTTGTAAATCGAATTACAGCGTAACCATGTTGATTTAATTCATACGTGCGTTGTTCATCATCTTCTTGTTGATATTTGTGTATTTCTCCGTCAACTTCAATGATTAATTTACATGAAAGAGCAACAAAATCAGGAATATAGTTTCCAATAATATGCTGTCTGCGAAATTTAACACCTAACTTCTTGCTTTTTATTTCACCCCATAACCTTTCTTCCGCAGGAGTCATATTATCCCGCATCTCTTTTCGCTTTTCCTTTAAAACATTAAAAACAATTGGATTTGCAGTGTTCCAATGATCGACGAATTGATTTTTATCTGAGTCATTCATATTTTTACAATAAAAGCATATCAATTATAATAAATATTTACAGAACAAGTCTTTAAGCCCCCATTTGGGGGTTGGGGGGGTCAGCATTTCACATCGCATCTCAAACACCTATTCACTTCATGTCGTGCTTGTTCACCCGTGTAACCAAAATCTACTTCATGAAAATTCCCTATTCGTTCGCTCACCGATAACTTATAGGATTTATTTTTAGGACTTACTTTTGGATTAGTTGGCACAATATTTTCATAAACAAAATCACGGAATAATAAATGGAATCTCTTTTCTTTCATTAAAATAAAATCAATTGATTCGGCAGCTTTTTTAGCCATACCCATTGCTTCAGCTGCTGTTGAAGGGCCAAGCACGGCATCACCTCCGGCAAAGACTTTGGATTTTGAAGTTTGGTAAGTAAATGGATTGATTATCAACCTACCATCTTGGGTTGTTTCCAGATTTTCACCCTTCAGATAAGCTGAGTCTACTCGCTCTCCTACTGCTAAAATAACAGAGTCGCAAGGAATATCTTCCTGTTTTCCTGTTGGTATGGGTCTTCTCCGTCCTGAATTGTCAATACCTCCACAAGTCATAATATCCACTCTCAAAGCATTTACATTTCCATTTTTATTTCTTAGAATTTCATTAGGCCCTGACATGAAATGGAATTTGATTTTTTCTGCTTCGGATTCAATTATTTCAATTTTGTTAGCCGGCATATCGCATTTTTCGCGTCGGTAAACCACAGTTACATCTTTTCCCAATCGCCATATACTTCTGGCAGCATCAATTGCTACATTTCCTGCACCTATCACCACTACTTTTTGTCCCAGTTTAGGTTTTTTTCCCAGAGCCATTTCTTTCAATACTTCTACTCCGGTAAATACCCCTTTGGCATTTTCCCCCGGAATACCCATATCTATTTCTTTCCAGGCACCAATGGCCAAATAAACAGCATCATTGTTTTTCCTTAATGTTTCCAGCGATAGATTCATTCCTAAAACCTGATTAAACAAAAATTTAACCCCCAGTTTCTTGATAAACTGAACTTCTTTTTGCAAAACTGATTTTGGTAATCGATATTGCGGTATACCAAAACGAACAACTCCACCTGCTTCGGGCAAAGCATCGTAAATTGTAACTGCATGCCCAAGTCGGACAAGATAATATGCGGCAGTTAAACCGGCAGGTCCGGCTCCTATGATAGCAATATTCTTATTTGTAGTGTGTAGTTTTTCTTTTATTAATTTTGTATAAACTTCGTTCTCTTTTCCCAGTTGATACATTGTGTCTGCAAGGTATCGATGAATTTCACCTTGCGAAACCGGTTCGTCAAGCTGATCCCTACGGCAACGCATCTGACAATGGAAATGGCAAATACGACCTATAGTTCCGGGAATAGGATTATCCCGCAAAGTAATTTCGAATGCCTCTTCAATGCGATCTTCCTTTATCAATTCGATATAACCGGGAATATTCATGTGCAGCGGGCAGCTGTTTTCGCAAAGTGCCATGTACAATTTTTCGCAAACTCCGGCATGACAACGTTTTTCAACGATATGTTCTTCGTATTCATTTCTGAAATAGCGCAATGTCGTTAAAATAGGATTTGGAGCAGTTTGCCCCAGTCCGCAAATAGCTGTATCTTTTATTGTACTACTGAGTAATTCGAGCATGGTTAAATCACCGTAATTCCCTTTACCTTCGGTAATTCTGGTCAAAATTGCCAATGCCTGAGCTAATCCTTCGCGACAAGGCGTACATTTACCGCAGGATTCTGCAGCATTAAATTCCAGGAAATAGCGTGCCACATCCACCATACAATTATCCTGATCCATAACAACCATTCCACCAGAACCCATAATGGCTCCAAGTCCTGCCAATGATTCATAATCAACCGGTGTGTGAAAATGCGCTAATGGGATGCATCCACCCGATGGTCCTCCTGTTTGCACCGCTTTCACCAGTTTGGAAGTTCCTGTTCCTTCGCCAATTTGGAAAACAAAATGATCCAAAGTTGAACCCAGCGGTAGTTCCACCAAACCTGTATTTTTCACTTTCCCCACCAAAGAGAAAACCTTCGTTCCCGGACTGTTTTCTGTTCCTGTTTGTTTAAACCATTCGCTACTTTTTTCGATGATAACCGGAATATTACACCAGGTTTCAACATTATTGATATTGGTTGGTTTGCCGTACAATCCTTTTCCGGCAGGGTAAGGAGGACGAGGCATAGGTCGACCGGCCTTACCTTCAATTGAGGCAATCAGGGCAGTTTCTTCACCGCAAACAAACGCCCCGGCACCTTCAACCACATCAATATTAAAACTAAAATCCGATCCCATAATATTATCGCCCATCAATCCCAATGCAGTCGCTTCGTCAATGGCAATTTTAAGTCGCTTTACAGCCAAAGGATACTCGGCACGGACATAAGCAATTCCATGATTTGCACCCATGGCATAAGCACCTATCATCATCCCTTCCAAAATTGAATGCGGATCACTTTCTATCTCATTTCGGTTCATATAAGCTCCGGGATCGCCTTCATCTGCGTTGCAAATAATATATTTCTCATCCGAAACAGCGGCCCGCATTATGTCCCATTTCTTTCCTGTAGGATAACCTGCACCTCCACGTCCACGCAGTTTAGCATCCAACACTTCCTTAATCACATCATTGGCTTGCATAGTAGTAAGCACCTTTGCCAATGCCCGATAACCTCCAACAGCTAAATAATCTTCAATAATCTCAGGATTGATTAAACCGGCATTGCGCAAAACTATTTTTTTCTGTCCTTTGAAAAATGGTATCTCATCCCAACGTGGGATTTCATCATATCCTTTTCCAAATTCAATTTTGGAAGTTATAAAATCCCATGCATCTATTTTACAAAGTATTTTTTTTCGATAAGTCTTTCCTTTCGATAAATCATCCAGAATTTTCAACGCATCTTTTTCATCTACTTTGCTATATACCAGCATAGGTTTTCCCTGTGTAAAAATTGTGAGCAAAGGTTCTTCGGCACAAAATCCGAAACATCCAACGGGTTTTAATTTACATGCAATTTTTTCAGATTCTATTTTCTTTTGCAGACTTTTAAAAATCAATTCAGCTCCATTGCCTATGCCACAAGTTCCCATTCCCACCAAAACAATTGGAAATGAAGCATTTACTCCAAGCGGAGAATTCGCAGTAGCATTATTATAAATATTTGTCCAAAAATCCAGGGGCGATTTATCATTGCGGGATATCATATCCGGTGTATTCATAATTTAAAGTATTAAAGATGAACCAAAAAGTGAAGGAAAGATGAGAATTATTTAACTCTTATACTGAGGGGTTTGTCATTTACTTTAGCAAGTATTTTCAACAATTTCTGCGAATTTACATTGCTGTAAATCACACCATCCACAGCCACAACAGGCGATTGTGCACATTGACCAAAACAAGCCACTGTTTTTATAGTGAATTCATTATCGGCGGTGGTAACAGATTGCTCTGAATCAATTTCACCACTGGCAATTCCGAAAACAGTGCTTATTTCGTCCAGCAATCCCTTCGAACCTTTGGTATGACATGCAGTACCACGACAAACCACAATGGAATGTTTGCCCTGAGGTTTCAAATTGAAAAAGGAATAAAATGTAACAACACTATACATCTGCGTGTAGGGAATCCGCATTTTTTGCGAAAGTCGCGTAAGCGTCTCGTGAGGAAGAAATTTCAATGGATGTACCTCTTGTACTTCTTCCAGTGTAGTAAGGAGCAAGCCGGGCTTGCCTTGATGTTTCTCGATGATACTATCGAGCGTGATTTCAGAAACGATTGATTGCTGAGTACTTTCCATATAAATATATATTAATATGTTATTGACACCATAACAAAAACCGAAAACAAAATCAATAAGCCTGAAAACCGGCTTGTTGCATTAAGTGATGGCAAATATAATACTTTATTACGGAAAAATTTCTCTAATTGGAATAATTTTTTGTTTTAATTTTTAAAATGGGCACTTTCATGCTTAGTATATAGCTAATTACGCTGAACCCCATTCGGAGTTTTGTTATATTTCAAAGACGGTTTGTTTAAAATTGCTGTCTGCCGCAGCATGCCTTGTTGAGAGACAAACGGGTTTTCAGTAATTTGAGTTCTAATATTTGATGAAAAAAAGCTGCCTCAATTTTAAACTTGAGACAGCCTTTGAATGATTATGAGGAAATGATTATTTAATAAAAAAATCGGACTTTAAATCTTTATTTCAAAAATTTCAGCACACTTTATTCAATCAATAAAGATAAATGTTTTTCAAGCTTAATTAAATCTTTTGTGAAATTCCGAATACCTTCAGCCAGTTTTTCGGTAGCCATGGCATCTTCATTCATCATCCAACGGAAAGTTTTTTCGTCCATTTCTATAGCGGAAATATACATACTTTTTGCTTTGGTAGCATCTAATTTCAATTCGAGTTTTCCATCCGTACTTTCCAATTCCTTTAATAACGAAGGGGCTATTGTCAATGCATCGCAACCAACTAACTCAATTATTTCGGATACATTACGGAAACTTGCCCCCATAACAATGGTGTTGTATCCAAATTTTTTGTAATAGTTGAAAATTTCAGTTACCGAAAGCACACCGGGATCTTCAGCAGCCGTAATCTCCAAAACTCCCCGGTCTTTTTTGTACCAATCTAAAATTCTACCAACAAAAGGCGATATCAATGTAACACCGGCTTCGGCACATCTTATGGCTTGAGCCATTGAAAAAAGCAAAGTTAAATTGCCATGAATACCTTCTTTTTCAAGCTCTTCGGCAGCTGCAATTCCTTCCCAGGTTGATGCCATTTTAATTAGCACACGTTCGCGCGAAATACCATTGGCTTCATACAATGCAATTAATTCATGTGCTTTCTTAACCGTTCTGGCTGTGTCGAACGAAAGTCTGGCATCAACTTCGGTCGAAACTCTACCGGGTACTATCTCAAGAATCTTCAAACCAAAATTCACAGCTAGTTTATCCATGGCTAGTTGTAATTGTACTGATTTGTCATGGCTTTTAGTTTTTGCATAGAGAATAGCATCGTCAATCAGCGAACTGTATTTCGGATCCATTGATGCAGCATAAATAAGTGAAGGATTGGTAGTGGCGTCAATTGGTTTATATGCCAACATAGATGAAAAGTCACCAGTATCGGCAACTACTTTCGTGTAGGTTTTCAATTGTTCGAGTAGATTCATAATATTTACATTTAAGGTATAATAAATATCTAACTCCTTTCACCTTCGATTTGTTCAAAAATACAAGTGAAAATAGGCAAGCTTATTTTATTGCAATACGAACTCTTCCTTTTTGATGTCCATTATAAAATTCACCGAAATAAACAGCTTTACTCAAATTAGAAATATCAATGATTACATTGTTTGTTTCCATTTTATAAGAACCAACAAGTTGACCTAAAGCGTTAAATAATTTAAAAATTGCATTGTTACTGATTGCAATATTTATTTCAATCGTAATTTTATCGGATGCAGGCACTGGATAAACTGAAATGAGTTGCGAAATATCATTGACCGTGTTTAATTTGTTAATATATGTTGTGTTTGAAGCAATATTGGAACGGGAAGAGATAGTTGTCAGTAAAGCAGTGTTTGAGTTTTGTGCAACTTTTTGACCAACTATTCCACTCGAAGTTGCAGCTGTGGCTTCAATTTGGTAATAAACGAATCTTTCTGTTGCGGTAAAATCAGAAAATTGATTATTACTACCTGAAAGCGAAGCAATTATGCGGATATTACTTTTGTCGGTACCCCGATAAATATTATAGGTAGAAACAGTAAATCCTTCATAACTTTCCCAAATCAAATTCCAAACGGCTCCTATCCCTTTATTTATAGTTAGATGCATAGATTTATGTGCAGTACTTAAGTTTGACTCTACTCCACATTCATCCAACACACTTATTTTATATTTGTTTGATTGAGTATCAGGCAATGATAAACTATCAACAAACTGTAATGCAGTACCGGAATTAACAACTCCAATTTTTACAAAATTATTAGAAACATTCGTTTCTTTATAAATATTATAGGCTGTTACTTTCCCCACTGTTGGTTGTATCCAACGAATGGAATTCTTATTATTCTCATTTACTTGCACATAAGATATTGCAGGTGCTGTCAATCCTGTTACATCAACAACTAAACTATCAGTTGCAATACATCCCTGTGGATTCAAAATTGTAAGTGTATATGTTGTTTTCTTATTTGGAGAAGCCATAGGTTGAGCTATGGTATCATTGTCAAGACCAGTGGCAGGAGTCCATTTATATTTGAGTTTTTGCCCTGTGTAGTTGGTCGAAACAACACCCAGCTGTACGGGAGCACCACAAACAGTTGTTTTATTAGCACCCACATCCAAAGTCATTTTAACGGGGATAATTGTTATTCCGGTCGAAGCAGTACACCCAGTTGGTGTTTTAACCGTTAAAGTGTATGTTATGTTTGAACTTCCTGCCGTAATAAGTGGATTTGCCAGCGTATCATTGTCGAGACCAATAGCAGGTGTCCATTTATATTTTAGTACACCAATGCCACTATAATTGGTTGTAACAGATTGTAAGTGTTGTGAGTTTCCACATATAAACGGGTTACTATTGCTTAAATTCACTTTAAAACTACTCACAGTTACAGTGATACCACTCGTAGCTGTACATCCTGAAGGACTTGTAATTGTTAGAAAATAAATTGTATTTGCTGTGGGTGAGGCAATTGGTGAAGCTACTGTATCAGAATTTAAACCTAAAGCAGGTGTCCACTTATATTTTAATTTAGTTAGATCATTAAAATTTGAACTGGGATAGTCCAATTGAACCGAACCTGCACATGTAATTGTTTTAGAATTCCCGGCACTAACGCTGAGAGGCAAAACGGTAACAATCAATGAATCTATAGTACTTGCACCATTATCAGTACGTGTAACTTTGTACGATGTTGTATTTGAAATAGATACTTTAGGATTCGCGATATTGGGATTATCCAAACCATTTGTTGGACTCCATCTGTAGACACCATTATCAGGTACATTTATGGAGGTTATTTTGTTCAGGTAGTTACTAGTGCCCCCCACAAAGCCAATATTTTCGCTGTAAAAATCAGCTACCATAAATTTATTGCTATTTTCACTTAATATTGGTTTCCAAGTATTACCACCGTCGGTAGTTTTAAGTACAAATCCTACATTGGTTGTTTTATACCCAACCAAAAAACCAATATTGGCGTTGATAAATTTTATAGAATTAAATATACAAGTTTTTAATGGGTAAGGATCTGTTCCTTTAGATATAGAGTCTGCATAACTACTTGAATATTCAGAATATACTGTATCCATATATACTTTTGACCACTTATTTCCACCATCGATAGTTTTTAATAAAGTTGTACCCGTTCCGATTGAAAAACCTCTGCTATCATTTACAAATAAAATTTTATTTAAGGAAGTATTTATAGTAGAATTGTTTTGTAAATTCCAGGTAATTCCTCCATCCATAGTTTTATATATTACACCATAATTTCCTACAACAAAACCTATATATTTATTTATAAACAGAATATCCTGAATATAAGTTGAACTTATTGTTGTAACAATTGTCCATGTTGCTCCTCCGTTTATTGATTTTAGTATAATACCATCGGTACTACAAATAAAAATCGTTTCTTCATTTACAAAACAAACACTCTTTAAACTTGAAGATACACCAGAACCTATTAAATCCCAGGTTAGACCATCGTTTGTTGACCTTAAAATGGTTCCATTATCACCTACTATAATACCTAAATTTTTATTGTAGAATTTTATGTTTCTCAATACATTTGAAGTAGCTGAATTTATTGATTGCCAATTTTTACCGGCATTGGTACTGCGTAGTATTGTGCCTAAAGTACCCACACTATAAATAATGCTGTCATTTAGTACAAAAATAGAAGTATAACTAAAACTGAATCCTGTATTTATTATTTCATAGGAATGATTCAGTGGAATAAAAGCACTAAGTTGAGCACTACCATCACAGGTTATGGTTTGATTTGAACCTGCTTCCACTTTGCTTTGAGCCACTAAGTTATACGATAAAAGCAGAAGAATATAAATGAATAAATTAAATTTTTTCATACAATTAATTAGCTTTAAAGTGTTGATATACTAAGAAATATCATAAATCAAAATGTCAATTTTAAAATAGGTAATAACTATTTTATAATATTGTCAACAAAAATAATAAATATATTTTAAAAAACAACTTATTAAAATTAAAATATAAAATTTAATTTTAATAAGTTGCAATAGTTTTTTTTAATTTTAAGTTCATATTTTAATGAGCTGTAAAAAAAAATTCATTATGCATACTAAATATATAAGCAAATAAAAAAAACGCAAATATCAGATTAAATATCAGACATTTGCGTTTATTGAACAATTTAAAACTATCGTGTAAGATCTATATCAATGCATATTTTTTTAATTCCTCTATCAGAGTTTTATTTTCCTCTTTTGTTCCAACGGTAATTCTTATACAATTTAAACAAAGTGAAACATTTGATCTATTTCGAACTATTATACCTTGATTAACAAGGAATTTGTATACTGCATTGGCATCATCTACTTTTACTAAAACAAAATTGGCATCGGTAGGACATATATGATTTACAAATGTAATTTTTCCTAATTCTTTGATTAACAAGGTGCGCTCTTCATTCAAATCTGATAACCATTTTTCAGTTTGTTCATGGTTATCCAATGCCTTAAGTGCTTGATTTTGTGTAAGTAAATTAATATTATATGGATATTTTATTTTATTTAAAACCTGAATAATATCTTTCGAGGCATAAGCCATACCAAGTCTTATGGCAGCATTTCCCCATGCTTTTGACATGGTTTGAAGTATTACCATGTTTGGATACAAAAGCAAACAATCTGACATACTTTCGCCGGCAGAAAAATCGATATAAGCTTCGTCGATTACAACTATGCCACGAAACCATTTTAACAACTTATGGATTTCTTTTCTGTTCAGACTGTTTCCGGTAGGATTATTTGGTGAGCAAAGCCAAATTATTTTTGTATGAGCATTGGTTGAATCAATTAATTTATAAGCTTCAAAATCGAAGTTTTCATCCAGCATAACCTTGCGATATTCGATATCATTTACTGAAGCACAAACTTTATACATGCCATAAGTAGGTTCAATAGCCACTACATTATCTTGTCGAGGTTCACAAAATGCTCTGTATAACAAGTCAATTGCCTCATCGCTACCATTGCCTAAAAAAATATTTTCGACGGGAATGTTTTTAATATCAGACATTTTTTCTTTCAATTTCCATTGCAATGGGTCGGGATATCGATTGAAAGGCGAGTTAAATGGGTTCTCGTTCGCATCCAAATATACAGATGCTTCTCCTTTAAACTCATCGCGCGCACAAGAATAAGCTTGTAGATTCTTGATGTTTTCTCTTAATAACTCATTTAAATTCATTAGTTTATAATTTACATACCTGCCCCCTAACCCCTGCCTACCGCAGGCAGGCCCTAAAGGGGGAATTTGACGGGTATAAAAGTTTTTTAGTAATTTATAATCAACTCCTTGTTTTTGCTAAATTTTTAACTTAGTATTGGGAATTACATTATACTTTATTGTTTATGTTATTTGTATTTTTATATTGTAAAAAATAAATCCGAAAATCAATATTAGAGTCTTCTAAGCACTATTCCAATAGTACAGAACATTGATTTTGTTGAAAACTTCTAATTATAATGGTACTCAAAAATCCAAAAATTGAAATTTAATGATTGATTTAATACTGAATAATTCGCTGGAACTCCCCCTTCAGGGGGCAGGGGGGCTGAAATATCAATATTATCTTCTTTGAACTCTTTCTCTGGGGTCAAATTCTTCCTCTTCTTCATCTAATCTAATTTTAACAGCATTGCTATGTGCTTGAAGTTCTTCATTTTCAGCCATTAAAATAATGGCATTGCTTAAATTTGCCAATCCTTCTTTTGTAATTTGCTGAAATGTAACTTTACGAACAAAACTGTCGAGGTTTACACCATTATACGCTTTGGCGTAACCATTGGTAGGCAAAGTATGATTAGTTCCTGAAGCATAATCTCCAGCACTTTCGGGCGTATAATTTCCCAGAAAAACAGAGCCTGCATTAACTATATTGGCAGCTACACCCATATAATAATGTGTAGAAATTATCAAATGTTCAGGAGCATATTCATTGGTCATCTCCACAGCTTCTTCAAGTGATTTAAGCAATATTATTTTGCTGTTTTCCAATGCCTTACGAGCTATTTCTTTGCGAGGTAGCTTTTCAATTTGTAACTCTATTTGATCCAACACCTTCTCAATTATGTCCTCACTTACGGTGATTAGTATTGATTGACTGTCAACACCATGTTCGGCTTGCGAAAGTAAATCGGCTGCAACAAAGGCCGGGTTTGAAGTATTGTCGGCAATAACTTCAACTTCCGACGGTCCTGCCGGCATATCAATGGCAACATCGCGCAAAGAAACTAATTGCTTGGCAGCCGTAACATACTGATTTCCTGGTCCAAATATTTTATACACTTTAGGCACGGTTTCAGTTCCATAAGCCATAGCAGCAATAGCCTGAGTTCCACCGACTTTAAATATTCTGTGTATGCCTGCAACTTTGGCGGCATACAATACAGCCGGATGAATTTTACCTTCTTTATTGGGAGGAGTACAAAGTATAATTTCTTTACACTCGGCTATTTGTGCCGGAACACCTAACATCAAAACAGTTGAAAACAAAGGCGCAGTTCCTCCCGGAACATACAATCCAACTTTTTGAATAGCAATGGCTTTTTGCCAACAAAATACACCGGGTGAAGTTTGAATTTCCTTTAAATCCTGTTGTTGTTCCAAATGAAATTTCCAAATATTGCGTCTGGCCATTTCTATGGCTTGTTTTAACTGGTTGGAAATTTGTTTTTCAGCGTCATTTATCTCATCTTTGCTTACTTCAAGAGCCTCAATTTCAACCTGATCGAACTTTTTGGTAAATGACCTAATGGCTTTGTCGCCATTTTTGCGTACCTCATCTATTACATTTTGAACTGTTTCAAACAATGAAGTATTATCAAAAACCGGACGTGCCAAAATTGCATCCCATGTTTCGCGTGCTGGATATTTTATTATTTGCATTTTAGTCTAAGTGTTATGATGTTATTCTGAAAAACCTTAAAATTCAATCGAAATTTGAATATAATTTGCATTTAATGCCAATTTAAACAAAATTTATCCCATGTTTTAAATAAATCATGCATACTATCAAAAACAATATCAGCTCCACTATCAGACAACACTTTTTTATCCAATATTCCTGTGTTTACACCAATTGTAAAAAGTCCGGCGCCCGTTGATGATTCAATTCCCAATGGTGCATTTTCAACAACCAATACTTCCCATGGATTTAATTGCGATTTTTTTAAAGCCATTAAATACGGCTCAGGATTTGGTTTACCATATTTTACATCGAAAGCCGTAACCATTTTTTCTTTCACAAAGATATTGGGGAAATTATTATCCAGGTTATTAAGAAGACTAGCCTGACCCGAACCTGTAACAACAAAAATCTCTAAATGTTGTGCTTTAATTTTTTCTAAAAGATTCAAGGCATAAGGCATTACCGGCGAAGCGTCATAAGATTCGAAATACTTTGATTTTGAACGATATATTTGGTGTTTTTCATCTTCTGTTGCATTGCGTCCATGAACTTTGTTAAAAGCTCCATCTATCGTAGAGCTTCCTGTCCTACCCTCATTCATATATGCTTCATAATGAGTAAATGGAATATTCACATCGCTCATAGCTTTTACCCAAGAAGTGGCATGAAAATTCATCGAATCGAAAAGTACACCATCCATATCAAAAAAAACGGCTTTGGGACTGAATGAAGGATATTGTTTTTTTTGTAAAAATTTATTTATTGAGTCTAAAAACATCTATATTTATTATTAATAATTTGCAAAGATACTAATTTTTGAATTGATTTTGAAATTTAGCTTTTGTAGAATACTAAGTTAACATAGTCACACAAAATACTTTTTTAAATATTTTAATCCAAAATGAATTTTCTGTTAATTTTTTAATGATTATTTTCAAATTTGAAAGCAATAAAAAAACTAAGCTAAAAAATAAATATTATATTAAATAATTGATTTGTTTTTAAATAAATTCGTTATTTATAATAATTCCATGCAACATTTCAATATTTTTTGGCATCTATGTTTAAAATGTGGTATGTTTTTTGTAATTTTGTACCGAAAATAACAATATTTATGAAAACTCGATTTTTCCTTATTTTTCTAGTTCCAATTATTACATTTATTTCATGTAATTTAGATAGTTCAAACACTCCCCAAATAATTATCAATCGCCCATTCAATCAAATAGGTGATTCTTTAAAATTATTTTTAACTGATACCGGTGGTGAAATACGTTTAGACACCATACAAGTTGGAGACACAATTTCTATATCTTTAATTTTAAACGCATATAGTAATAATCTGACGGCTTTTTATTTAAAACAATCCTCAACAACTGCTTCTGAAGTTATTTTACCTGATAAAGAAGAAATGGACTCAGTTTTTATTACAAATTCGGATTATAATTCCGGCAAATTTTTAATGAAAGGTGATTCACCTATACTCTTTTTTCCTTTCAGGTATGTAGCAAAACAAATTAGCAATGAAGCTAAAATAAGTTTTACTGTAGTTTCTGATGCAAAATTTGATTTTGGATTTGGTTCAAATACTGCAACATTGGCTATAAAAACACCAATTATAAGTGCTAAAAAATAGTATTTATAGTAATAATAAAAAAGACAAAGTCCCAAATTGGAATTTTGTCTTTTTTTTATATTAAATTTTAAATTCAGATTCTAGCTTTAATCGCTTTTGTTTCAGCTTCAAAACCCGGCTTATCCAATAGCGCAAACATGTTTTTCTTATAAGCTTCTACTCCCGGTTGGTCAAACGGATTTACATCCAACACATAACCACTTATTCCACAAGCTTTTTCAAAGAAATAAAGCAATTCACCTAAATAGTATTCGTTCAACGTAGGCAATTCAATTTTTAAATTTGGAACTCCACCATCAATGTGAGCTATCATTGTTCCCAATTCAGCCATTTTATTAACTTCATCAACCCTTTTACCGGCTAAAAAGTTTAAACCATCAAGATTGGCTTCGTCAAACGGAAATATCTTGGTGAAATTTGATTCCTTAATTGAAATAACTGTTTCAAAAATTGTACGTTCACCTTCCTGAATCCATTGTCCCATAGAATGAAGATCGGATGTAAAATCAACTGATGCAGGGAATATTCCTAAATTATCTTTGCCTTCACTTTCACCATAAAGCTGTTTCCACCATTCCGAAACATAATGTAATTTAGGATGAAAATTAACTAAAATTTCGATTTTCTTTCCCGATTTATATAATTCATTGCGCGTAGCAGCATAAATTCCGGCCGGATTATCTTCGAAAGCAGTTTCTGTACCACAAAGTTTTTCCATTTCAACTGCACCGGCTACCAATTGGCGAATATCAAAACCTGCCACAGCAATAGGCAATAATCCTACCGGTGAAAGTACCGAATAACGTCCACCAATATTGTCTTCAATAATATAGGTTTTATAGCCTTCCTGTGTTGCCAATGTGCGCAATGCTCCACGTGCTTTGTCAGTAACAGCAACAATTAACTCCTTAGATGCTTCTTTTCCTTGTTGTTCTTCTAATTGGGTTTTTAATAAGCGGAATGCTAAAGCCGGTTCAGTGGTGGTTCCGGATTTTGAAATCGAAATTATCCCGAATTTCTTGTTTTTAAGCATTTCCTGTAATTCATACAAATAATCCTCGCCAATATTTTGTCCTGCATAAACTACAACCGGTGATTTTCTGTCGGTTTGAAGCCAATCAAAACTATTTGAAAGGGCATCAATTACCGCTTTTGCACCTAAATAACTTCCGCCAATACCAATTACAACAACCACTTCACATTTGTCGCGAAGAATTTTTGCAGTATTTTCAATATCAGCTAGTTGCGCTTCATCAATAGAAGTTGGCAAATTCAACCAGCCCAAAAAATCACTTCCTTTACCTGTTCCATTGTGTAATGCTAAATTAGCAGCATTAACTTTTGATTTGTAGTTTGCGACTGCTTGTTCGGAAATAAATCCGAATGTTTTGTCAATTGATAATTTAATGTGTTGCATATATTTCTTATTTGTTTGATGTTTCGTGTTTCGTGTTTCGTGTTCCGTGTTCCTGGTTTCGGGTTTCGGGTTCCGTGTTCCGTGTTTCGTGTTTAGTGTTTAGTGTTCCGCGTTTCGTGTTCCGTGTTTCGTGTTTTAAGGTTTAATCTTTGCTCTTGATTCTTTTGTCTTGGTTCTTGGCTCTTGTCTTTTGTCTTTATTCTTTGTTCTTTTGTCTTGGTTCTTGGCTCTTGCCTTTTGTCTTTATTCTTTGTTCTTTTGTCTTGGTTCTTGGCTCTTGTCTCTTTTGTCTTTATTCTTTGTTCTTTTGTCTTTTGTCTTTGTTCTTTTGTCTTGGCTCTTACCTCTTACTTCTTACTTCTTACCTCTATTTCAGCTTCTCAGTTAATTTCCTGATTTCCAGTGTAGGAGAACAGCGATTATATAAAATTTCATAAATGGCGTCAACAATAGGCATATTTACCTGGAACTTTTCGTTAATTTCATGTATACATTTGGTGGCATAATATCCTTCGGCAATCATTTCCATCTCTATTTGAGCTGTTTTAACAGAGTATCCTTTGCCTATCATTGTACCAAAAAGACGATTGCGACTGAATTTTGAGTAGGCTGTTACCAGTAAATCGCCCAAATATGCCGGTTCGTTCGTATCTCTGTGCATAGGATCGATGGCATTACAAAAACGACTAATCTCCTGTATGGCATTTGAAATAAGAACCGCCTGAAAATTATCACCATATTTCAAGCCATGACAAATTCCGGCAGCAATAGAGTAAATATTTTTCATTACCGATGAATATTCAATTCCAATAATATCATCGCTAATGGAAGTACGAACAAAACTAGTTGTAAATCTTTGCGCCAACACCCTTGCCTTTTCACGCGATTTACATCCAATTGTTAAATACGAAAGTCTTTCCAACGCCACTTCCTCAGCATGGCAAGGTCCTGCCAGTACAACCATATTCTCTTTTGGAACTTCATAAAAATCTTCAAAATAGTCTGAAATAATCATATTTTCATCCGGCACTATACCTTTAATTGCTGAAACTATGATTTTTTTATCGAGTTTCCGTCTTAGCTTTTTTAAATGTTGTTTCAAAAAAGGTGAAGGTGTGGCAAAAATTAATATATCCGATGTGGCTACCACATGATTTATATTGCTGGTAAAATGAATTCTATCTGTATCGAAATTTACACCTGTCAGGTAGGATGGATTTTTACTTATGCGAATAAACTCATCAATTTGCTCTTGCCTGCGCATATACCAATTTATTTCCGTTGAATTTACCAACGCTATTTTTGCAATAGCTGTAGCCCAACTTCCACCCCCTAAAACTGCAATTTTACTTTTATCATTCATAGACCCCTGCCCCCTAAAGGGGAATTAAGTTAAATCAATTTGTTTAAACTATCCCTGTTTTTTTAATTCTTATCTAATTTTTCAAATAAAAAAATTAAATTTGATGATACTTGCAATATCCCCTTTAGGGGAAAGGGGTTTTATTATGCATTTGAAATCCACAAAGCAACATCTTCTTTGGATGGATTGGTTAATTCTAATTTATTTTTTTTGTTGATTCCACATATATCCTGATGAAACTTATTCGGATTCAAGCCTTTAAGGTCGGCAACCATGGTTATACCTGCTTTTTGCACTACTTCAACCCATGATTCAGGAATTCCTAAAGCAATAAATTTATCCGGCCCATCTTTTTTTGCAGTTTTCTCTGCCTTCATCTGTGGAAAAAACAACACTTCCTGTATGGCTTGCTGACCGGTCATCAACATCACTAATCTATCCATACCTATACCCATTCCGGATGTTGGTGGCATTCCGTATTCCAACGAGCGCACAAAATCCATGTCAATAAACATGGCTTCATCATCTCCCTTTTCACTCAAATTAAGCTGTTCCTGAAAACGTCCTAACTGGTCAATCGGGTCGTTTAATTCAGAATAAGCATTGGCTAGTTCTTTGCCATTCACCATCAATTCAAAACGTTCAGTCAGTTCAGGATTGTCCCTGTGGCGCTTGCATAGCGGCGACATCTCACGCGGATAATCAGTTATAAAAATGGGCTGTATATAATTTCCTTCGCATTTTTCTCCAAATATCTCATCTATCATTTTGCCTTTACCCATCGATTCATCTACTTCAACATGAAGTTGTTTGCACACTTCACGCAATTGTACTTCATCCATACCATTGATATCAATACCCGTGTATTCTTTGATGGCATCTATCATGGTAATTCGTTTAAATGGAGTTTTAAAGCTGATAACATTATCTCCAACCCTAATTTCATTGGTACCATTTACATCGATACAGATTTTCTCTATCATCTTTTCAGTGAAAGTCATCATCCAATTGTAGTCTTTGTAAGCTACATAAATTTCCATGGCAGTAAATTCAGGATTATGAGTTCTATCCATACCTTCATTCCTGAAATTTTTCGAAAACTCATAAACGCCTTCAAATCCACCTACAATTAATCTTTTTAAATATAATTCATCGGCTACACGCAGGTAAAGTGGCATGTCCAAAGCATTGTGATGCGTAATAAAAGGGCGGGCAGCAGCTCCTCCGGGAATAGACTGAAGTATGGGAGTCTCAACCTCTAAATATCCTTCGGCATTGAAGTAATCGCGCATCGACTGATAAACCTTGGTTCGTTTAATAAAAATATCTTTAATACCTTCATTTACAACTAAATCCACATACCGTTGTCGGTAACGTTGCTCCGGATCTTCAAAAGCATCGAATGCAACACCATCTTTATATTTAACTATTGGAAGTGGGCGAAGTGATTTGGAAAGTACTGTCAATTCTTGTGCATGAACACTGATTTCACCCATTTGCGTGCGAAAAACAAAACCTTTGATACCAATAAAATCACCAATATCTAATAATTTTTTAAATACTGAATTATACATTTCAGGTTGAGCTTCGGTACTTATATCGTCACGACTAATATAAACCTGAATGCGACCTTTAGAGTCTTGCAGTTCCATAAACGATGCTTTACCCATAATGCGTCGGCTCATCAACCTGCCTGCAATACAAACCTGTTTGCCGCTTTCTTCATCTTTAAAATCTGTTTTTATATCGGTCGAAAATGCATTGGTTGGATATAATGCTGCCGGATAAGGATCTATTCCTAAATTACGTAACTCATTCAAACTTTGACGTCGAAACTGTTCCTGTTCACTTAATTCTATGCTCATAATTATTTAATGTACAAATTCGTGCAAAAATACTATAAAATGATGGAATAATCCACATTTCAGGTCTCAGGTTTTGTATTTTAAACAATTTGGTTGTATCAAATTAAATGAAAAACGATATAAACGAGAACTTAAAGAATTTACAAATGCAATTGTCTAACATTAAAAAACAATATATTTGGCTAAGTTTTAAAAATTATCTACTTTTGCCGAACATTATGAATTTATACAAAATTATTGCATAAAAATATATTATTAATACAAAAAACTTATGTTTAAAACAAATCAGTATTTCGACGGGAAAGTAGTTTCTATAGCTTTAGAATCGGCAGAAGGAAAAGCAACAGTAGGTGTAATGGAAGCCGGTGAATATGAATTTGGCACTGATACAATTGAAATTATGACAGTTATTTCAGGTGCATTGACTATACAACAACCCGGTGAAAATGAATGGAAAACTTATTCAAAATTTGAAAGCTTTCAAGTAGAAAAAGGAGTGCGTTTCAAAGTAAAATGTAGTGAGGATACTCCTTATTTATGTTTGTATAAATAGGGCTTGCTGAAATTGCACTAATGTGCGGTTTAGTATGTCTAGTTCTTTAGATCGGTTATAAAACTTCATGATATAATTAATGTAATGGCCATTAAATTAATGACCATTACATTAATAAATCATTTACTTCAACTATACAAGTTTTTAATCATTTTTTTGTATTCGCTTGACCTCTTATTTCAGGAGCTTACACGCTCACCCTCGACTCAGTTTGTATTGAATGGACTCCGATAGAAAAAACGACTTTGTAAATTTATGAAGGAAATGCACGATAATGAAGTGCTGGAATAGGATTTAATTGTTATACAGGTCATTCCCCCAAAATGGGGAAATATTGATGAGGGAGTTTTAGAGCTTTGGTTTTATTGCCAGAAAATCATGCAAACATGATAGATTCTCATAGCTTTTTTGTAAATTTGTAATATGAAACAGAATCCACAATATATTGATATAGAAATTGATAAATTGACTAATTCGATTGAGAACGTCATAACCAAAGACAGTTTTCAGACTGATGTTTCATTGATTGATAAAAGCGAATTAAAATCAATCACTAAAAAAAACGGATGGTTATTTAACTGGTCAAACGAGTACAAACAGCCTGACCGAGACGTTTATAAACTAACAATTACAGGAAACCCTGATATAATTCAAGGATTGGTTAGTATTACAGAGCGAGAAGACCATGTTTATATGCACCTGATAGAGAGTGCTCCTTTTAATCTTGGACGAAATAAAGTGTACTTAGGAGTTCCTGGAAACCTTATTGCATTTATATGTCGGATTTCGTTTCATCGTGGATTTGATGGATACGTTTCATTTACCTCAAAAACTCAATTGATTGAGCATTATAAAAAGACACTTGGAGCGATAAATGTAGGAGGACATTTGATGGTAATTAATACGGATGCTGCATTAAAGTTGATAGATAAATATTTTAAAAACTAGATATTATGGGACTGATTAGAGAACCTTTAGATGTTGACTTCTTTGTTGACCCAAAACCATTAACAGAGAAAGAGAAAAAAATGATTAGTGATTTCATCAAATCTGACAAGGAAAAAAGAAAAAGTAAAAATTACATTAAAAAAGGTACATACACCCAACATTCGGTATAAAAAATTGCCGGAATAGTAGGTTATTCAATGGTTGTAATCATCATTAACTTTTATGTAACATGACAGGAAATTACCAGCAATCGGCAACTACCGCTCACTGTTATTCGACAATTTGTACATCATAAACAAAGTCAGATTGACTGGGGTTATCATATCCCATATCTTATTTCAGGAGCATTAAATGCCCATCCACGTCGTAGTTTAAAATGGATGGACTCCGATAGAAAAAATGATTTTGTAACATTTATAAAGGAAATACACTATAATGAAGTGCTGGAATAGACTTTAATTGATTTAAGTACAAAGAAGAGCCAAACAAAATTTTTGATTTTGTTTGGCTCTTCTTTGTATAAATCTACAAGGTTTGCTGAAAAACTCATATATTTGATAACTATCACTTTACAAGTCATCTTATATTTAATCTGTTCGCATTTATATTAGACTTTATATAAGTTAGAGACTTATTGATATAATATTTTGTTGAACGCAAAGAACGCAAAGTTTATAAGCCGCAAAGAAAAACTTCTAAGTTTTTCACTTTGCGTACTTTCTTGGCGAGCCAAGCGGCAGAGCCGAGCGGCGGATATTTGATGATACAATAATTGGCATATTTAAACTTTGCGTTCTTTGCGTTTATCTGTAAATTTTAAAGAAACCGACTAACTTATATAATATCTATTAACATCAAACAAAAACCGTCCTTTTATTAATTGTCTTCATCTTTATCCTGGAGGGATATACTTTGCATAACTCCCTGATTCATAAAAGCTATCTACTAATTTTAATCAACACCTAGGCAATCTCCATTGTCAACATAAATATGTTTTAGTATTTTATCTTCTTTCCGTTCCGTTTTTTCATCGGGTAGTATCTCGGTAAGATGCCACATATCAGCTTTTTGTAATGCCTTTTTTACTTTAGGTAAAGTATCAAAATTTGTATTAGTATAAAAACTGAATTTATCCAATCCCAAAAATTTTGAATCCTCTAATTGCAAACCCAATTCTTTGTGAAGTATAGCACCTTCGGGTGTAATAGGTGAACATAAAGGTAAAAAACTAAGAAGCAACACTGCACCATCTTGTATTACAAATGGAAAATAACCAACTGTTTTGCATTTTAGGTTTATAGCTTTAATTAGCTTTTGTCCGTTTAAAGCATTGATAATTTGAGGAAAAATAAAAGACATACTAAAAACATAATTTCGATACAGATTGCCTTTACAATCCATACGTTCCGTTGCCCTTCGCAAAGCATGATTTTGAATATATACCGGCAGTAAACTTTTCATATTTTCAGGCCTTGGAGCTAATTCAAAATAATTGTGGTTTACATTATGTAGCAAATCTTTATCAATATAAGCTTGTACAGGTGCTGACCCATCTGCATCTGGCATCATGCTATAATACTTTAATTGGTAGGCTGGATGACTTTTACCTTCAATTACAAATCTTTTAATTACCGACTCAATGGATGAGACAATTAATAGGTTTTCAATAATGCCTTTCGTATAACTTGGAACACCTCCTTCTTTATAAGTATAATATCGAAAGTTAGGTTGACTTACATACATAAAAAAGAATTTCATAATCTTATTTGCAAATAATGCATGGTGATAGTCTATATTTTCAGCAGTATATTTAACTAATGACGTCTTTATTTTTTCTAGTAATTCAATTTGATCATCCGTCCAATAAGTATCTATGGTATCATAATTGCGAATTGAAAGTATTAGTGACAATCCATAAGTTAAGTATTCCATATATGTGATATTGAACTTTGGGTCTCCGTAAAAACTTGTCTTTTCGTGCTCAGTCATTTCATAATTGAATAATTGGATATAAAAACGCGAAACATGACTATCTTTATCAGCTTTAATTCTGTAAGGGGTATGTTTTAATACCATAAGCTGCTCCTTTGACCTTTTGGATAAAGCATCATAATCGGATTCTTCTAACCCTATCAATAACATAAATTTTCGCGCAGTCCTCGAAAAATCATCAAAATAGGTCTTTGTTATCGTAATATACGATTTTATAGATTTCTTATTTTGAAATTTCTTCTTCCTTTTGTTATTTTTAGCCATATAAATGTTATAAGTATTTGCTCTAAATAAGTATCAAAAAAATAAATCCGAACCTAAATCTTAAAAAGGGGCATAGCCGTCAAAGTTAAGAGATTAAAAGGCAAGATAAGGGAAATAAAAATTAGCAAACTCTGTCAAGTGGACTTTACTTGACCCTTTTATGTCCTCGCTTGATATTAGCAAGCCATCGCTTAAGCCTTTTTAGGTCTCACTTGGTCTTCGGTAGACCTCCCTTGACCCTATTTAGGTCACACTTGGTCTTCGGAAGTCCTCGGTTAATCCTTTTTAGTCCTCGGTTGGTCTTCGGAAGATATCTGCCAGACCTTTTTACTTCTCGGTTGACATGCTGAAGGTCTACGATGACCTGACCGACCTCCCCTAACCCCTCCAAGGAGGGGGATAAGACTCAGTCTTGATCTTTTTCACATAAAAAAATTAATAAAAAATTCCATTCACGAACTAAACCCTCAAATAGCAAATCACGAGTTCCCCTCCTTGGAGGGGTTAGGGGAGGTCTCGATCAATTTATCAAACACTAAAGTTATTTTTTACAACACTAAACCCTCAAATAGCAAATCACGAGTTCCCCTCCTTGGAGGGGTTAGGGGAGGTCAACATTTAAGACATTTGTTTTCCATATTATCTAATGATTCATCTTTTTTGTTTCCTAAGTAACAAGTATTTATAAAAAGTCCAAACCCTTATTAATCCCAACGATTCATATTCACAAGTTATCTGTTTTTTGTTGGAGTGTTCAAACCACTACAGGGTACACTAATAAAGATAAGTCAATATTTGATACTAGTGCTGAGTTAAGAGAAAAATGTCGCAACTCTTTTAGCGATGCTGTCACTTCTTAAGGTGTATAATGATAGTTAGTGACGGCTTTACTATACATTTAAAGAAATTTCCGTCAAATCAGACTTAACACAGCACTAGATTCACTTTTTACTATTCATTTTCCGGAGTTGTTTTTTTTGTCTTTCCGGGAAACTTCTTTTTCAACTCATCGTTTACAGCCTTGGCACCTTGTGTATTCATATTTGCAGCCAGTTGCACGCTGTTATAATAACATAAAGCTGCATAATACGCTTCACTTCCTGCAACCATAATGGTATCGTTAATAGCATTATATATTTGTTCCGAAATATTTTCGGCTACAAGTAGGTTTTTAGCATCTTTCAAGTCAATTTCAAAATCTACCACATTCAAATATGACGGAATAAATTCGGCATTTGATTTACTTAGTTCTAATGCTTTTTCTACAAAACTAATTGATTTTTCACCCATTTTCAACATGTCTTTTCTATCGGCAGCTGTAAGAGTAATTGCAAACGGATTTATTAAAGCATTTACTTCATTTAATTTTGCTACTACTTGTGCAAGTATCTCATCAGGAATACTTTGTTTATGATTATTTTTCATTTTGAATAATTATTATGTGTAAAACAAATTCAGATAACGGACTTGCTCTTCGCCCGCTATTTTTCAGACTCAGATTATTCATTTTCTCCCGTTCGCTGCTGTCTGAAAAAAATTATGAAATACAGGAACGGGCAAACTTTCAAAGATGAGTGGTAACATAATAAAGTTATTCAGTTTTAAATAAAGTAATCTTAATCCACTTACGACAAGCAGAATATGAGTATTTAATATTGAATACACTTCCTTCATTCTGAATTTAAAACAAATCAATATATAGTTATATATTGATACAAACATACATATATTGTATAATTTAATTGTATAAACTTTTATGTTATATAACATAAAAACAAAAAAAATCTAAGAATTCTCTATCTATTCTAAAATACAAACAAATATTATTAATTTACTCTTGAATTTTATTGTATCATTTATTATTCCTTTATATTACTTTACTGCAAATCAACGCCTTATAAGCATAAACAAACCGATTTTCTTGATTCAAACTAAACATAAATTTTAATCGACAAAGATCTGAATTTGATTTTCTTGAAAAAATATGGCCAATTTGGGATTCTTACATTTTGCATATAACGAAGTATCAATATACAAAAAAAGGGTGCTTATAAAGCACCCTTTCTAATTTTATATAATTCTAAATGAATTATTTTTTTCTGATTCCAGAACCGCCAATTGTTTTCTCAACATCAATATAAATTTTTGCTGATTTAATTTGACCCCAATAATAATTAACTGTAACTGGAACTTCCAATTTAAATCCGCTATTAAGAACAGTATTATTATTCTTATATGTTAACGTATTTGTTGGATATACACCTACAGGAGTTACTTCAACAAGTGGGAAGTTAGACATCGGAACAAATGTAGCAGGATTTGCTTGATTTAGATTTGTTTGAATTGTACCATCAACTACAATTGAAGTTATTCCGTAGTATTGGAAATATGTAGAAGTTGAAGTAAATGCAAAGTCTCTCCAATCTTTGAAACTTACCATATCTTTAACATTCAATACAGTACCAACATCACCAAAATCTTTACCATCAATAAATTTAGAACCAGCTGTAACAGTTGCAGTAATTGGTCTTACAAATTTAACTGGGAAGAAAGACTTACTAGAAATTGTTACATCATATTGAGTACCATTACAATAATTAGCTTTCAAACCGATATTACAATATAAATTAGCTACATCTACATTTAAAAGTTCTTTTGCTTTAGGTGAAGCGTTATTTAAATTAAGTTTTGTTCCAGTAATATAAGCAACAAGATCAGTTCCAAACATCAAATCTTTACCTGCATTAGCTACAGTGAATCCGAAAGGCTGTGTACCATGGAAATAGAAACTTGGAGAACTTAATCCAGCTAAAGATTGAACAGTAAATGCACCGGCTAAATCATTATTGAATTTACCATTTACAGGATTAGTTTCACCAACAACTGGTACTTCAATATTATGTTTAACATATACATCTTTTTCAGTTGCACTTACATCAAACCAATATTCTAAAATCTTATTATTATCAGTTAAAGTAAGAGAAGCTGGTTTAGAAGCTACGAATTTTACAGATAAGTTAATAGGTCCATATAAAGTTTTAAACTCTTGTTTTGGAACAAATACTGCACTATCTTTAAATTCAAATGAATTTCCTGTACCAATTTTAGTCCAAATAGTAGCACTAGAAACACTCCATTTCAACAAGTTCGAAGTTGTTGGATCAAGTAAATCTGTAACTTCTTCAAATAATCCATCATTATTAGCAACATTAGGAGGAGTTTGTTGCAATGTATAAATTGAAAGGAATTCCTCTTTACTTAAACCTACAAGATTATAGAATTTTTCATTCATAATTTGTGCTGTAGTAAATACTTTAGATACGTTTGCACAAAGATCTGTAGTTGAACCTAAATCAAAAGTTGTAACAGTAACTGCTGGTTTAGCAGGTTTATCATCAAGAATTAATTTAATATATCCAGTTTTCAATACACATGTTCCATTCATGAATCTCACTCTAACTATTGGAGTGCGTCCTTGTGCAGCTGCAATTTGAGCTTGAGTATAAACTTTAGCTCTTACTGTACCTAAAGCAGTACCTGTAGTTGATGGATTAACGATTTCAATAAATTGTTGTTGATTTGTACTACTATTAACTCTATTATATACTATATCTTCATCTGCTGTATTTCCTGAATTTGGTGTTTTCAAGTCGAAAGCATATGTCATATTGTAAGCACTAAAATCAAAACCAGCATTATTATAATAAGCTATAACATTATCAATAAGATTGATTGTACTTCCTTCAGCATATGGTAAATGAACTATCAAAGCGTCATCAGCTCCAGTCCAACCATCTACTCCATTAACTTTAAGATCTTTTGCACCTTGTAAAGTAGTTGGATAAACAGGTTTAGAAGCTAAATCTTTTCTAACCAATGTAATATTCTCGTATGAATATTTTGTATTGTATAATCTCACATATTGTGAAGTTACAACACGGAAAGAAGGATATTTAACATCGTTTACCAGAGTTGAAGTAACAGCACCTGTCGCAACATCTATACCAGATTCTTTAACTGCTTTTTCTGAAAGTGGCACTTGTAATGCAATAGAATTAAATGTTTCAGTAAATGACATAGGTCCATTTGGAGATATTGCATTATTTAAAACAGCTAAATCTTCAACTTTTACGTCAACATATAATTTACCACCTTGAATTCTATTGAACATTGCTTTAACTTGAATAGCTACAGCAGATGGTGCCGCATACATACCAGTCGTAACAATATTTTTTGTTGGTAATACAACAAATGCCATACTGTCTTTTACAATATCTTGTTCTTTAATAAAGCTAGGATTCAAATGATAAGCAACAGTTACACTTGGAATAATAGAGTAATTACAAGGTGTTAAAAATGGTGAAAAATTCATAGCTTCAATACCATTAACATATAATGTAGGTATGAATTCTAAACTAGTCAAACGACTACTTAATGCACTGAAATTTAAACTCATTGCACTTGCAACTCCTTGGAATTTTACAGTTATACCAGCAAATGTTGCTTGAAGAGCAGCAATATCAGTTGTGTTCTTAGCAATATCAGTTGTGTTTTTATTCACAGTTGTTTGCAAAGAAGTAACTGTTGCTAGCAATGCAGTCAAATCTGTTTTAAGTTTTGCAATATCAGCAGTATGTGTTGTCACATTTGCTTGTAATGCAGTAATTAAAGCCAATTGTGCAGCAACATCACCTTTAAGTTTAGCAATGTCAGCTTGAGCAGCAGTTAAACCAGTTTCAACTACAGTAACCTTTGCTCCTAAAGTAGTAAGAGTTGCATTAGTTGTAGCAATAAAACTATTTACAGTTGTTTGAAGAGCTGTAAGATCAGTTTGTTTTGCAGCTGCAGCAATTTGAACCTTCATAGCTGCAATATCAGCACTTGCTGAAGTTTTAAAAGCTTCTAAAGCAGCAATTGTTGTAGCTTGTGTTGTAATTTGAGCTTGCAATGCTGTAATTTGAGCTGTAGTTGCAGCACTTGCTACCTGACCTTGCAAAGTTGTAATTTTTGTTTCAGCTGCAGTCATCTGCGTTTTAAGTGCATTAATTTGAGCTGTTAATGCAGCGTTTGAAGCAGCATCAAGATCAGTCATTTGTTTTGTCAACGAAGCAACATCCGTAGTTAATTTTGAAATGTCGTCATCGTAATTCTTACAACCAGTAAATGTTACTAAAGAAGTAACTATAACCATCGCCATAACTCTGGTTATATTTTTCAATTTGATTTGAAATACTTTTTTCATAAATTCTTTTTTTTGTTTTTTTTGTTAATTAATTAAAATTATTTTTATAGTTTGCTTTTTAATTTGAAACTCGACAAAATAAATTTGATTTTCCACTACTCATAAGTAGCAAAAATCACGTTAATGGATTAGCTTTTCCTCATACTTAATTAGTTTTAAATAATTACTAGATATGCTCATATGATAAAAAAATCGATGCAAAATTGAAAAAATAAATCTTCATAAAAAAACGATAATGCAGTAATTTCTGATTATCCGGTAATATAAGTGTTTATTTGGTCAAAACAATGATTGTATTGCATTCTTTTTTAGTGTTTACGCGTAAAATTGATAGATTTATTAGTTATTTTTAATAAATTTCATTTTTACATTGATATACTATGCGTTTACAATCACTATACACATTGCGAATATTGTCGGCAAAGGTATAATAACTAAATGAAATACGCAATATATTTATAAAGTTTTTTAAAGAAAATCATTATTTAATATCATTCTATTTCAAACCTGCTTTTAATATCGTTTAAATATGCCCTGGAAATTATCATTTCCTTTTCTTCGTAAGGTGGAAGTAAGGCACATTTTCGTGATTTTAATTCAATAGAGCTAAAAAACTTTAGATTTACTATGTATGATTGGCTAATTTGAATAAAATCGTGATTCTCAAAATGTTTAATAATATCTTTTGATGTTGTATTTAGTTTTAATTTAATTGTTTCGGCATTCTCTAAATGTGCTTTCCACAAACTTCTTTCGGATTTATCGTCTTTGGTAAATTCAAAATATACAACACTTTTTTTATTGATAAACCTTAATCCTATTAATGTCTGAAATGCAATATAATTTATTTTTTGATTCGACTCGGACTTTAACTTGGCTTTCATCATTTACAAATAATGTTCTTTATTGTACTACCCTGCCCCCCAACCCCCTGAAGGGGGAGTTTTTAGCGCGTTAATAAGTTTTCACACTAAAAAGGAGTTTAGTTTCATTTATATTTTTATTTAACACCTAATATGACCAATTTTTCAATAAAACATCGACATTTTTTTGTTTTAATATGATAAAACTTGAAATTTTAGGACCTGAGTAGTAATATGTTTTGAATCAATTTTATTCGATTAAAAACAGTTTTTTAATTATTATGCAAAGATGCAATTTATTTTTTGAATTTTGCTATATTTTTCTCTGAATTTTTCACGTGTTTTTATTTATTTTTTTTGTATTGAATTTTTGACCCCGCCAGTGCTTATTCGACTCCCACTTGCAAAACATTGTTGTTGGTTTTCTGTATATGTTATTTTCATAGTTTGCTAATTATACTACTAAAATAAGATTTAACAAAAATTCCAACCCTGCCTGCAGCAGGTAGGCACAATAGGCACAATAGAAATTAAAACTTAACTTTCGCAAGTAGCTAATTAGAAAGATAATTATCAGACACGCAAGTATATGATAAACAATTTTTGTGGTTTTTGAGTCTTCTTTGTGCCTTTTGTGTTACAGTATAAAAGCTATAACACAAAGTAACACAAAATTTTACACAACCAACGGTCAGCGACCTAAGGGAGATAAAGTTGCACAAAAATATTCTTCAAAACAATAAGTTACTTATGTGCTTGTATTTCTTTGTATAAAAAAAATTAAAATTACAATCAATTAGAGCTTATATAAGTTAGACACTTATTGAATAATATTTTGTTGAACGCAAAGAACGCAAAGTTGCTAAGCCTCAAAGAAAAACTTCTAAGTTTTTCACTTTGCGTACTTTGCGTATATTTGATGATACAATAATTGGCATATTTAAACTTTGCGTTCTTTGCGTTTATCTGTAAATTTTAAGAAATTCACTAACTTATATAATGGCTATTATAAATCAAATAATTTAATAACTTACGAAAGTTGAGTTAATAAGAATAAAGAAAGCACACAATAGACAAATACCGATTGGTATTTTAAGAGTTTAGACTCGAGATTAATATCAAAAGTATTTTTTTTAATGTGAACTATTGTGCCTAATGTGGTTCATTCTTTAATTTGGTAAATTAGAACTAATTATATTTATACTTTAAAATTTAATCAGATAATTGTTTTTATCTTTGTATTCGGTTTTTTTGGGAAGAACCAAGAGACCCCCAACCCCCAAATGGGGGCTTTAAGACCAAGTTATTGAAACATAAACCCCAACCCCCAAATGGGGGCTTTAAGGCCAAGTTAATGAAACATAGAACACGAAACACGAAACTTGAAACCAGAAACACGAAACTCAAAACACGAAACCCGAAACAAAAAACAATTAATTATTATGATAAAACTTATTATTTTCGATCTCGATGGCACTTTACTTGATACACTGGAAGATTTAGCCGGCAGTGTAAATTATGCATTAGCAAAAAACAATTTTCCAATCCATAGCATTGAATCATATAAATATTTTATAGGAAATGGAGTTAATAATTTGATAGAAAGTGCTTTGCCTGCTGAATATCGAAAAACAGAAATGCATGCAAAGATTAAAGCAGATTTTATTGAAAATTATTTTAGTCATGCCGATATTCTAACAAAGCCTTATCCGGGCATCGTTCATTTGCTTAAAAGCTTAGATGCTGAGGGTTACAAATTAGCAGTAGCTTCAAATAAAGTGCATGAAGCTACAGTAAGTTTAGTAAAAAGATTTTTTGCTGAAATTAATTTTGTTTCCATTTTAGGCCAGCGTGAAGGTTTTCCAACAAAACCAAATCCATCGATACTTGAAGAAATAATTTATAAGTCAGGTTTTGATAAATCAGAAGTATTATATGTAGGCGATTCGGGTGTAGATGTGGCCTGTGCGTATAATGCTAAAGTAAAATTTGCAGGTGTATTATGGGGCTTTCGTCCACTTAAAGAACTTGAGGAGGTCGGAGCAAGTGTATTTGTAAATACATCAGAGGAATTAATGTCAATAATAAAAGACTAGCTGGCCCCCTAACCCCCTAAAGGGGGAATTCTAGCGCGTTGTTTAATTTTATCATTAATTAAGTCTCAATTTATCGTATTTTTTTAACTGTTATTTAAATTAGAAGTTTAAAACAATATAAATGTTTTATACCATTGGAAAAGTTCTGATTAGATTATTTAAGTGAATATCGCAGTTATATAATACTTACAAAACTGAGTTTGATATTTTTATGCAGATTTTCGTAATTATTCACCACAAATCAAATAGTGTAGATCATTAATTTCAAAAAAAGCTCATAATCAAAATAATACTTAATATGTCAATAATAGAGATTTAATTATTCATTTAATATTAATGCCCCCTGATTATTCCCCCTTTAGGGGGTTAGGGGGCAGGGCTAGGGACAGAGTATTTAAAGACTAAAATAAGTGAAAAACTATCAGTAATAGCATGAAAATCATCATATAGACATTGATACTTATAAATGATTTTCTAAAATTCAGTTCTGTAACATTTCCAAACGAAAGTTTAGTAAACACACCAATAAATATAAGATTCAAGGCAAAAATTATTATAAAGAAGGTGAGTGAAATGTTTACTAAGAATAATGGCACAATTATAGAAGAGAAAGAAGTTGCCAAAACCCAAGCAAATATAATTAATTTCAAATTTGGAGCATTAACAGCTTGATTGATCGTTTTAAAGCCGGCTTCTTCGTATTCTTTTCCATACTTTAGCATAAGTAACCAAAAATGGGGTATTTGCCAAATAAAGAGGAAAAAAGCGATAAAAATTATGGTTGAGTCAAAAACATAACCACCTGCGGCTGTCCAACCCATCAAAGCAGGTATGGCTCCAACCATTGAGCCCGGTACAACAGCAAACGCGCTAACTCTTTTAAGATTTGTATAAATAATATTGTACCAAACCAGATTAATAAGACCCAGAAGAGCAGTAGTAGCGTCAAAAATAAAATACAGCATCAATAATCCTACAAGAGTAAATGCAATTGAAATAATCCAACCATTTAGTAATGAAATTTTACCTGATGGAATAGGTCTGTTTTTGGTTCTTGCCATTAAAGCATCATATTTGCTTTCCTGACATTCGTTCATTGCACTTGAACCACCGGCAAGTAAAAAAATTGATATAATGAGGTATACTATCTGTATATCAAACTGTCCGGCAAAAACCATGTAACCGGTTACAGTTGTGAAACTTACAGCTAAGCTAACGCGGTATTTTATTAATGCTAAAATCAATTTAAAATGATTATTCATTTATTTTAATTCTTTCAAATATTGGGTAATTTGTTCTATTTCAGTGTCGCTAATCAATCCTTTGTACGATTTCATTAATCCTTTGGGATAACCATCTACTATTTGAGCATCAGGTTCATTTATCGAAGTTTTAATATAGGCGTCGTCTACTTTTATGTCTTTCTTAATGCCGTTAGTGTTTAAATTGCGCATATTGCCATAAATACCTTTAAAACTTGGACCTACAACTTTTGAGCCATCAAGAGAATGACAGGCAATACAACCGTTTTTTTCAAGTAATTTTAAGCCCAATGAATTGTCTGCCTTTTTTACCGGTAAAGCTTTTAACCACATATCAAACTCTTCCTGACTTACAACTTTGATTAAACTCATCATATACGAATGGTTTAAACCACAATACACAGTACAGTAAATGTCAAAATCTCCAAGTTTTCCGGGTATAAACCATGTGTAATTATCTTTTTGTGGTACCATGTCTTCTTTAATTCTAAAACCGGGAACAGAAAAACCATGTAAAACATCTTTGGATGCTAAGTTTACTTTAACGGCCTTATTAATAGGCACTACCATAGTATCTGACATTTTATTGCCTTTGTATTCAAATTCGAATTTCCACATCGAACCTATCGCGGTAACTTCCATTGCATCTTTTGGAACATTACGCATAGGGATAAAGCCTTCCCAACCAATATAAAACATATACAGTACCAATATCATTGGTATAGTAATCCATGTGATTTCTAATAAAGAATTATCCTTAATTTGTACTGCAGGTTTACCTTTTTTTCGATTGTATTTGATTACGAAGTAAATCATTAACCCTGTTAGTACAACAAGAAAGAATACAGAGATTCCGGTAATAATTAGAAATGCTGAATCTACACCCTGAACAAAGTTTGATGAATTATCGAACATAGATATTTAATTTTATTTTGTAAGTTTAATAAGTAATAATGAATCGTTAGCAATTTAGCAAAAAATCCTTTTCTTCGAATCCATAAGTAATGGCATTTTAGATGATTAGGAATTAAAGTAATTCATTTTGAATTTACCTGAAAGCATAATCGATAAAAGTAATAACAAGTATCAATGCAAAGAGGACAAACACCATGGCAACCAAAATTCGAAGCAATAAACTTTCGTATTTTAAATGCATAAAGTTCGATAGAACTAGATATGCTTTAGCTCCTGCTATTAAAAGTGCTACAGTTACTGTTAACGCACCTAAATGTATTGAAGTTACACTTATAGTTATAAATGTAAGGAACAATAGAATTAATAAAATTTTGACTAATGTTTTATATTCAATTGTATGTGTTGTGTTATTTGCCATGGCTATATACTTGATAATAAATAATTTAATGTTTAATTGATTATGTTATTACAATTATGAAATTAAATACATTAATGGGAAAAGGAATATCCAGATTAGATCGACTAAATGCCAATACAATGCACCATTTTCGAGTAATACATAATCCTTGTTGTTAATTTTCTTGTTTTTAACCTGAAAATAACATACAATTAGCAATGTCATTCCAATTACTATATGTAATGCATGTAAGCCGGTCATAAAAAAATACAAACTGAAATACAGTAAATGTCCCCTATCCAACAAGGCCATTAATTCGGAACCGGGATATAATCCATGATGAAACTTTGCTCCCCACTCAAAATACTTGTTAAACAAGAAAAGTGCAGCACAAAACAAGGTAATACCAATAAAAATTAGCGCACGCTTTTGGTCATTTTTCTGCATAGCTGTCAATGCCATTGCAATTGTCATACTACTAATAAGTAAAATCACCGTATTGAGTGCTCCTAATGTAACACTCAATTCAAGGCTACTTTGATGAAAAGCTTCATGATATTGAACTCTAAAAACAGAATATACTAAAAATAATCCTCCAAAGAGCAGAAGTTCTGTGAAAATAAAAAGCCACATTCCTAATTTTGAGGCCTCATCATCTCTATGTTCGTCAACATGTACTGTTTTTTCACTCATATTTTAATTTTTTTGGGATAATATAAATTTGATTGTTGAATAAAGATTAAAGAACAAAGACAAAAGAATAAAGACAAAAAATTAAAGAATAAAGACAGAGAATAAAGAACTTAGACAATCAGTTTCTTATGTATTTACTTCTAATAATGAAGTCAAAACTCTCCCTTAGTATTCCCCTTTTGGGCCTGCCTGAGGTAGGCAGAGGCTAGGGGGAAGGGTTGGTGACTGAGTACTTATCTTTACTTATTTATAATCGTATGGATTAACTTTAATTATTGGTGCTTCATCAAAATTTTCGAGCGATGGTGGCGATGGAATTTGCCATTCTAAAGTAGATCCTTTCCAAGGGTTTGCTGGTGCAACAGCTCCACTTTTAGCCGCTTTTACCAAATTATACACCATCAAGAATAATCCAAAAGCCAAAATAAATCCTCCAACAGAGGATATTACTTGTGCAGGTTGAAATTGTTCCGGATAATCAAAATATCTACGAGGCATACCTTGAACGCCAATAATAAACTGTGGAAAATAAAGCAAATTAAACCCTATAAACTTGATAACAAGCGATATATTGGCCAGTTTAATGTCATACATTCTACCATACATTTTTGGAAACCAATAATGTATAGCTGCAAAAAATGCAAAACCCATACCACCAAAAATTATATAATGAAAATGTGCCACAACAAAAGCAGTATCGTGTACCTGCACATTTGTTGCAACTGAACCTAAAAGAAGTCCTGTTGTACCACCAATAATAAACAGAAAAATAAAAGCCAGCGCATATAAAAATGGCGGTTGAACATCAATTGATCCCTTATACATAGTAGTAATCCAGTTAAATACCTTGATTGCGCTTGGTACAGCAACTATGAATGTAAGCAAGGAGAAAAACCAGCGAGCTTGATCGCTCATGCCTGAAGTATACATGTGATGACCCCAAACCAAAAAACCAACGGCTGCAATTGCTAAACTTGATATGGCAACAGCTTTATATCCGTAAATCTGACGTTGACAAAAAGTAGGGATTATTTCAGTTATTACCCCCATGGCCGGTAGCATCATTACATAAACTGCCGGATGTGAATATATCCAGAATAAATGTTGAAATAACAGTGGGTCTCCACCTAAAGCCGGATCAAAAAAGCCAATCTGAAATGCACGTTCTGCAATTAACATTAACAAAGTAATACCAATTACCGGAGTGGCAAGTAATTGAATCCAGGCAGTAGCATATAAAGCCCATGGAAATAAAGGCATATGAAAGAATTTCATACCCGGTGCTCTCATTTGATGTATGGTAACAATAAAATTTAAACCGGTAAGAATTGAAGAAAATCCCAGTACAAATGCTGCCGCTGTAGCCATTATAACATTTGAATTAGTTGTAGTGCTATATGGAGCATAAAATGTCCAACCTGTATCGGGGGGACCATCTTTTAAAAGCTGTGATAATACTGCCATTATACTTCCCACTATAAAAATCCACCATGAAAAACGATTCAATTTTGGGAATGCAACATCCTTTGCCCCAATAAGAATTGGCAAAAAGAAATTTCCGAAAACTGCCGAAAGTCCAGGAATAACCACCATGAAAATCATTAAAATGCCATGTAGTGTAAAAACACTATTGTACATTTTTGCAGTCATTATTGTTTCCCCGGGTGCTAATAGCTCCAATTTCATCATTAGACCTAGCAACACTCCAATAAAAAAGAAAGTAATAATTGCATACATATAGAGCAATCCTATCCTTTTATGGTCTGTTGCCATTAGCCATGACATTATTCCCTTATATTTGCCTTGATGATCAAGGTAACTTACATATTCAATTTTCTCTGTTGTATTACTCATTTGTTATTCTTGAATTTTATTTTTTCTTTTTGGTTTAATTAAATAAGCAATAATAAATACGAATATAAAAAAGGCTATAATTGTGCCTATTATTTTTGTAACATCAAGCGAAAATTGCTTATTTTCAGGATCATAAGTATAACATACCAACATTAATTTTTGAATTGATGTTCTGGGTTGTTCTTTGTTGGCTTCAATAATTGACATTTTAAAATCAATAGGCAAGAATTTTATCCCGTATAAATAACGAGTTATCATGCCTTGTGGACTTACTGCAATAATAGCTGAAGGATGAACAAAATCCAAACCTACAGCTTTTGTAATGAATCCTGCGGCATGTGTGATTTTATAAATGGTTACACTATCAGTAGTTAAAAATATCCATCCATCTCCATTACCTTTTGAGTAGCGCTCAACAAATCTATCTTTTTTTGCTTTTGCTTTGTCGGGTGTATCTCTATAATTGAAACTTATTGTAACAACCTGATAATCCTGCCCTAATTTTAAATCTGTTTTCTTTATTACTTCACCAACGCCATCAAGCAAAGGGCTACATAAACCAGGACAATCAAAATATACAAATGAAAGTATGGTAGGTTTATTGATGATTTGTTTTAATGTTAAAGTGTCAAATTTTTCATTTACAAATTTCAAATCAAGTGGAATTGTTTCACCTAAATGTTCAATCACTGCAACTTCTTCCGATTGATCTACTTGAGCTTTAATGTGGGATGTAAGTAGAACAAAGGTGATTATTATATAAACATAAATAATTTTCATTGGGTTTTTGTTTTATTTCTTTTCGGTTAAAAATATTGATATCATGATGGACGCTCCTAACAAAGCAGTATCTTTAAGAAGATTCACATAAGCATCATCAAAATGTTCCTCAATTAACATGTTGGGTACATGAATTGATATAATAATTAAAAACAACATCCCTGCTAACCATAGACATGCTACTTTCACGTATTTATTTGCTAAAATACTGATGCTTGCAATAATTAACATTATTCCCGATAAAATCACAGCATACATACTGCCCGGAAACAAAGAATGTTCGAGCATTTTCATAAATTCAGTTGACATGAACAAGTGTGACAACCCAATTATAGCAAAAGGAAGAGCAAATAGAATTCTACCTATGACTTCAAGTTTTTTCATAACAATATAAATTTAAATGGTTTTTGAATTATATAATTTTCTAAGATTATTTAAAAGGTACAATAGTAGTAAAATAAACGCAAATACACCTAATAAATATAAAGATAATGTCCAGATAGGTGCTTTTGCAAGTACATTCCAGATAGCTCTTTTTTCATTCAATGCAGGTTTATCAGTTGGAACACCTATGGCTAATTTATTAGTTGTTTGTACTTCGCCATAATTTTCGTCAAAGAGTTTAACTAAAACTTCAAGATCACCGGTTTTGTTTCCAGGTAAATCTTTAGGAAAAACTACTTGAGCTTTGCCAAAATTATCAGTAAGAACAGTTTTTTCAATTTGCATATTTCCGAAATAACGCTTAACAAAAACTGCAATTTCGGCTTTAATAATGGGTATTTTACCACTTTTTTCATCGGCTAAAGCCATTACCGTTAATATATTTGCTTTTGAATCAAATTTTGCAGTAAGTTTAACTAATTTGCTTTTATTTGGGTCAAACTTTGATAATTCCTGAACATAATTGGGATTAAAACCTCTTAAATATGAAATTACTTTCCATTGATCTTCAGCTGATATTACATTTTTAAAATTTGGCATTAACCCTCTACCTGTATTCAATATATATTGTAAATCACCGTCTGATAAAGCTTGAGATGATTTTCCTGATAAATCAGGTGGGATTGGGTTTAATGATTTTAGGATATTATTTTTCCCGGGATTACCATGGCATGAAGCACAGTTGGCATTATACAATACTTCACCTTGACTTGATGTTTGCTTGTCGAATTTTATATAGCTTTTTTTCTCTTTTTGATCCGCAGGAACGTCCCATGTGGCAGAAAAACAGTTCAAAATCAGCAATGTAGCTAAGCTAAATGTGACAAATAATCTAGTATTTAATTTATTTTTGAGCATATTTTTATTTTTTATTTTCCTCCAATTCTTCTAATTGTTCAATTGTTTCATGTATCGGTATAATGGGGATAATTTTAGATAAAATAGTAATTATAATCAAAACCAGAATCATAGGTGCAATAGTAACGAGAATTTCCACCAATGTAGGTGTGTAAATCTTAAAATTGAGTGGCACGTTTTGAATTGGTAAAAATGGATGTTCCATGGTAGGAAAAACAATAATATACCGTTTAAACCATGATCCTATCAATACAAAAGCAGCGATAATAAGCAAAGGCCCTGATTTTCGCATTTTCTTAAACAACAGTAAAATAATTGGTATAATTAAACCCAGTAACTGTGTAGACCAAAAAAGCAAAGCGTGACTCCCTGAAAATAGTTCTTTAAGATGTTTTGCTTCAGCAAGTTTCATTTTATATCCGGGCACCATGTATTCGTTCAAATTGAAATACAGATAAACCAGCGATACCAATGCTAATAATTGACCAATTTTATTGAAATGAAAATCAGTGATATAGTCTTGTAATTTGTAGTTTTTTTGGAAAAAATACATGGCAATTATTACCGCTGCACAGCCCGAAACAAAAGCTCCACTTACGAAATAAGGGCCAAAAATTGTTGAATCCCAGCCGGCACGTGATGTATTGGCGAACAGCCATGAAGTTACAGTGTGTATGGCCAAAGCTATGGGGATAATGAAAATTGCCAATACACGCGTTGAATCTTTAATTAATTTTTTTTGTTCGATTGTATTATTCCAGTTTAACGAAAGGAATTTATATAAATTACGAGCAAAAGGAGGTAATTTTTCCAATTTTTCAGAACAAATTTTCAAATCGGGTATTAAAGGAATATATAAAAATAAAGTGCTGACTAATACATAAATAGTTACAACAGTAACGTCCCAAACTATAGGCGATTGTATTCTTCCATGTATAAAAACATTGAGAAGTCTTTCGGGACGCCCCATGTCCATAATAATTACTAAACCGGCAACAGCTGCAAAAGCCAGTGCTATAATTTCGGCAATGCGAGCCAAGGGTGTAGCCCATTTTTGACCCGAAAGTGACAATACCGCACTTATTAGCATCCCAATTAAACTCGTAGCAACAAAAAACACAAAGTTAGAAATATACATTCCCCACGAAACATAATCACCTAATCCCGTAACTACCATTCCGTCTCTTAATTGTAAAAAATAAGCAAAAAGACATACTAAAAGCGAAGCTCCCAGAAATCCCATCCAAATCAAAAAACTTTTGGTTAAACGTATTGGTTTTAATAAGTCGGATGTTATTTTTTCTATTTTTAATTGAGTTAGCATATATTTATTTTTTTCAATTTACACATTTTGTTCCATCTGTTTTAAAACTTACAACATCCTGATTTAAAGATATTCACGAACTATTGATTTATAATTGATTATCCTAGATGTTCAGCTGCTTCTTCACGATCTTTATCCTGGAAAGGGTAAACCTTACCTTTGGGAGGTAAATAATACACGCGTGGATGAGTTCCAAGTTCAGGCATCAAAGTGTAACCTCCATTGTCTGCTAAAAGTTTTTTAAATCGAACTGTTTCTTTGGTTGTTCCGTTGGTTACAGCATCTTCGTTTTCGTCGCCAAAGTAGTAAACTCCATTAGGACAAGCCGAAACGCAATATGGTAACTTTCCTTCTCTGACTCTGTCTGCACTAAACAAACATTTGCTTATAGTTCCTTTGCGTTGAGGTACGTTTTTTTCAACATCATATACAGTATCTTTGTCGAGTTCTGAATACAAAGGTTCGGCCCAGTTAAAAACGCGAGCGCTATACGGACATGCAGCAATACAGAACCGACAACCTATACATCTTTCATTATCAATAAGAACTATACCATCTTGACGTTTAAATGTAGCATCGACAGGACAAACAGCAGTACATGGTGGATTATCGCAATGCTGGCAGGGTTTTGGCATGTAAAATGCAGGTGTATTTTCTGTTTCCTGCATTTTCAACACATTGATATGATGTTGTTCGGGGCGTAAATGATGTGCCGATTGGCATGCTTCCATACATTTACGAGCATTTCGGCATTTAGATAAATCGATAACCATAACCCATCTTTTACCTGCTATGCCATCTCTGCCTCTTTGTTGTAAATAGGTAAAAGTTTCTTGAGTTGATTTAGCAATTGTTTTGACCTGACTTCTTTCAACTTCAACTAGTTCATTTTGAGCAGTTAAAACTCTTATTCTGTCATTCTTGGTTTTTTTATTATCGTAGTTGATTCCAGCCCAAATTGCAGATCCTCCTAAGATAGATCCTAAACCAGCCATCCCAATATTTTGCAAGAATTCTCTTCTTGAGTTTTTATTAGGCTTCTCTTGTTTATCGCTCATATTTTTGTTTGATATATTTTTGTTTTAAAAAAATCAGCATATTATATTTGTACTGTAATGCTGCTAAGACTGAAAATTTTTTATTAATATTATTTTAGAAATGTTTTCTAAGAGCGCAAATATAAAATAAAGTTTTTAATAATCAATGTGTTTAAAGCTATAAATTTAAATGATTACAAATATATAAATAACACATTAATGTGGGAAATTAAAATCAAAATTATAATGTATTGTATGACAAATATTTATATGATTTATAGAATTATCAAGATTTACAAACTTAATTATTATATTTTTAATAGGAGAATTAATTTTCGGTAACTTAGAAAATATATGATTGAAAAAATGTTCAGTAAAATTAATTACTGAACATTTTTTTGGACATATTTCTAATCAATATGCATGATCATCGCTGTTAATATCAGCAATATCTGTACGGTTTTTCTCCATCGAGCGCCATGCGTAAAATATATATGCTAACACAAATGGAATTAACACAGATACAATTGTCATAGCATTTAGAGTGAATTCACTAGATGAGGAATTGAAAATAGTTAATGAACTTTGCAAGTCGGGTGTAGCTGGATAATATGCAGTGTTATTATAACCTGCAAGCAAAAGCAAGCTACAAACTGTAACTATAGTACCTACGCCTGTAAACCAAATTCCTTTTTTGAAATTTTTGTTAAACACTGTACCTCCAATTCCCCAAAGCACAGCAACTACTCCCAATAAGAATAAAACTAATACAACAGGCATTTGAATAAGATTGAAAAAATATTTGTATTTTTCCATGAATACAATTCCTGTTTCGGGATTAACTGCAAAACCTTCGGCCAACAAAGTCCAAATTACAAATGAAAGGAAGAAAACCAAAAATGGCAAGGCATTAACTAAAACGGCTTTTCGAGCATTTATTTCAAGGTTTTCATTATTCAATCGGTTTACAAAAAACAATGCAGCGGATGTACGAGATAAAAAGAATACAGCTAAGCCAAGTAACCAATTGCGAACATTCAGCAATGCTTCCAAACCATGCCATTCATTGCCCCATTGACTTATTACGGGTGCAAGTTGATTTGCGATATTTCCTTTGTTGATTGTAAAATCCGATCCTGTAAAAAACGTGGCTACAGCAGCACCTATTAGTATTGTACCCAACAAACCATTAATGAAAAGGAAAACACGATAAGTTGTTTTGCCATAGGTATTTCCGGGTTTCGATTGAAATTCGTATGATACTGCTTGTATAATAAAGCAAAACAAAATTGCCATCCAAACCCAATATGCGCCACCAAAACTGGTAGAGTAAAACAATGGAAATGAAGCAAAAAAAGCTCCACCAAATGTTACAAGCGTAGTAAATGTATATTCCCATTTGCGACCAAGTACATTAATCAACAAACGACGTTCATCCTCATTTTTTGATAATGAAAATATCATAGACTGACCGCCTTGAACAAATAATAAAAAAGTCAATATTCCACCTAAAAGTGAAATTATAAACCACCAATAATGTTGAAGAAATGAATATGTGAACATAATATTTTATTTTTTGAAGTTATTATTTTCGAGATTTGTGCTTTTTAAGTGTTTCGTGTTTTTCCGACACATTGCTTGAAGTTAGTGTTGAGTGTATCTTGTTTTTTTACATGATTACACTACTCCATTTTACTCTTGATGTGGTCCTTTCCCAATCTGTTTGACCATTATACGCACTTCAGCAACTAATAGAGCTGTAAATAATATAAAGAACAATGAGAATGTGATTTGAACTGACAATGTTGAAATAGAAGATATTGAAGCACTTAATGGCAGTACGTCCTGAATGGCCCATGGTTGACGACCAAATTCGGCTACTAACCAGCCTAGTTGTGAAGCAACATATCCAAGCGGAATACTTAAAAGTGCTATCCAAAGCAACCATTTGAGTTTTTCGAGTTGTAAGTTATTTTTGAAACTAAGAAATGTGAATATACCAAATATAGCAATAAAAAACATTCCTAAAATTACCATTAAATGGAAAGAGTAAAAAACCATATTCACTTTTGGGATTGAGGCTTCAGGTTTATCAAGATAACCGTATCCAAAATAATCGTAGTTAGCCATTAAAGTGGCTTTATGACTTGCAGCACTTGCAGTATCTTTTTCAGCAACAGCTTTTTTGTAATTGGTTAATGATTGTAATGCAATTTTTCCTCGGGCCTGCTTTTCGACAAACGATAATGTTACGCCATTCTTTGATTCGTAACCTCCTTTTATTATGTCGTTAACGCCTGGTACAAAAGCATCTATGTCTCTATAAGCAAGAAGCGAAAGTGCTTTTGGAAATGCAATTTTAAATGCAAATGGATCTATATTGTCGTTGTAAGTTTTCTTTTCATTGCTTAAAATCCCGAAAGCAACTAACTCAGCACCTTTTTGACCATCGTACAAACCTTCCATGGCAGCTAGTTTCATAGGTTGATGTTGAGCTACGTTGTAAGCTGAGCCATCGCCCGACAAAGCTGTAAGAATAGATGCAGTAAGTCCAAATACGGCAGCAACTTTTATGCTTTTCTTTGCAAAGTCAATGTCGCGTTTCTTTAATAAAAACCAAGCACTTACACCCAAAACAAATAATGAACCTACAATCCAACTAGACCATACCGAGTGTAAAAATTTATTTACAGCAAATGGTGAAAGTATTTCCCAAAAACTTACCATTTCATTCCTAACTGTATCCGGATTAAACTCCATACCTACAGGATGTTGCATCCATGCATTGGCAACCAAAATCCAAAATGCAGATATTGTTGCTCCCAAAATAGTTAACCAAGTAGAAACAAGGTGAAATTTTTTGCTAACTTTATTCCAACCAAAAAACATGATAGAAATAAAAGTAGCTTCCATGAAAAATGCTAAAATTCCTTCAATTGCTAATGGCGCTCCAAAAATATCGCCTACAAACCAGCTGTAGTTCGACCAGTTTGTTCCAAATTGAAATTCGAGAATTATTCCCGTAGCAACACCAATAGCAAAATTTACTCCGAAAAGTGTCATCCAAAATTTTGTTGCTTGTTTCCATTTCTCGTCGCCTGTACGGTAATAAATGGTTTCCATAATTGCTTGAATAACCCCCAAACCTAAGGTGAGTGGTACAAAAATCCAGTGATACATAGCTGTTAGCGTAAATTGCGCTCTCGACCAGTTGACTAATGATACATCTAATAGTTCCATAAAATTTAATTCAGAATTTAAAGTTAATTAATTCAATTTATTTATTAATTATTTACTTACTTGATTGGCTTTTTTCCTCTTAGTACTTAAAATTTGTATTGAGGAAGTTGGGAAAGAAAAATACCTTAAGAATGGCAAACATGATGAAGAGTTTTATCAATGCAATAGCCCAAATAGTTTTACCTACTGTCATATTTTTTAATCCATCGCGGTAATAAACGTACGATTTTTTAAACATAAAACTTGTGATTTATTCGTTAATTAGCGTATTTAAAAACAAAGATAATAAATTAATTTGATATGTTTTCAATTTTGAATTCATTTTTTAGTTTTGAACAATAAAAAACTTAAAATGAGATGAATTTTTTATTTTAAATTAAATAACACAAAAAGTAATAAGATGCTTACTGTCATAAATTTACTTTCGATGTTTATTATCTATCAATTATTATTTATTTAAAAATTATTTTTAACAGTCAATATATGCGACTAATATACATTCAAATAAGCACTTTTGTTTATTTATAAAAATAACAAGATATTATAAATGCTGCAAATTTAAAATTATTTATGTGTTTAACATCAAAATAATGCTAAAAAACAGTATAATTATTTTGTCTCGGATACTAAATAATTATATTTGTATGTAATTTCTGAATATGAAGAAGTATTTATCCAATATTGCAGCACTTATTTTAGCAACTTTTTTCTTTTTTAGCGGTTCAGGATTGAATATCGTTAAGTATTGTTGCGATATTTGTTCTGAGCATGGAATTCAAGAAGTTGCAGCAAATTCGTGCAGTTCTTTTCATCATGACGAAAGCCAATGTTGCGAAACAAACCCTAATCATGCTGATGATTCACACGATGATATGGCATGTTCAAATACTTCACAACAACCAAAAGGTTGCCATATTTTACGATTGAATGTAGAAACTCCTACGATTGTTACTTTTAATCAGCTAAAAGTATACGATACAAATTTTCATGTGCTTTTTTTAAATGTACTTTTTTCGAAAATTACATTAATAGATAATTGCACGGTACATTACAATTTTCACTCACCGCCAAATTTCACTCTTCATACCGGACGTGAAATTCTATCAAACAAATCTGTTCTAATTATTTGAATACAAATAATTTAATTATTTTATCCGATTAAATTTTATTTTAATTGGCTAAGTTTTTATATTATTTATTCAAATAAAAATAAAATGAGAATCATACAAGTTTTATGTATGTTGCTCACTTGCCATTTATTAACTGCTTCAATTAAAGGAAAAGTTATGAATGTGAAAGGTGAGCCCATATCAAGTGCCAATGTATATTGGCAAAACACATCAGTTGGGACTATAACCAACGAATTGGGTGAATTTTCAATTTCAGATTCAGAAACAGCGAACAAATTGATAATTAGCAATGTATCGTACATTCCAGATACAATTACTGTTTCAAATAAAGCTGTAAACCTAAATATTGTACTAAACGACCGCATTCAATTGTCCGAAGTTTCGGTTTTAGGAATAAATACAGGTACAATCAAGTTGAAATCGGCTGTTTTTAACACCGAAAAAATAACAGCTGCTGAGCTTTGTAAGGCAGCCTGTTGTAATTTGTCCGAAAGTTTCGAAACAAATCCATCGGTGGACGTATCATACAGCGATGCTGCAACCGGAGCTAAACAGATAAAATTATTAGGTTTACCGGGTACTTATGTTCAAATGCTAACAGAGAATATTCCCAATTTACGTGGTATTTCGGCACCTTATGGAATGGGGTTCATCCCCGGCCCATGGATGGAAAGCATTCAGGTATCGAAAGGTACAGCTTCAGTAGTAAATGGTTATGAGGCTGTTACAGGTCAAATAAATGTTGAATTCAAAAAACCACCAACAAGTGAAAAGTTGGCCTTGAATGTTTTTGCGAGCGATGCCGGAAGGATTGAATCAAATTTAAATGCTTCGGTGAAATTGAATGAAAAATTATCAACCGGTATTTTTTTACATGCCAGCGATGAACTTTTTTCTTTCGATATAAACAAGGATGGATTTATGGATATGCCAATGGTTAAACAATACAATATTATTAATCGTTGGTATTATAAAACAGACAATTTTATATCGCAACTTTTTGTTAGAGCATTAACAGAAACAAGACACGGTGGACAATTATCGGGATTGTATAAAATTGGAATCGAATCAGATAGATTAGAATTCTTTCTAAAGAATGGATATATTATTAACCAAGAAAGTGGAACTAGTGTTGCACTGATAATTAGTGGTTCTAATCATAATCAATTGTCGGAATATGGTTTAAAGTCATATTCGGGAAAACAAAACAGCTTGTTTTCAAATTTAATTTTCCAAACTCAATGGACACATGCTCATAAGCTTACTGCCGGTATTAATGCAAATTTTGATCAATTTAATGAATTAATGCCTGTAATTTCGGTAAATCCGTTTCTGAAAAAAGAATTTGCAAGTGGTATTTATGGTGAATATACTTATGAATTTGCAGAAAAATTTATGGCCATGGGCGGAATAAGAATTGATTACAACAATCTGTACGGAACATTATTGACACCTCGCATGCACCTAAAATACAGTTTGTCAGAACATTTACTTTTCCGTTTATCAGCAGGTAAAGGATATCGATCGCCGAATGTAATGGCCGAAAATAATTTTCTGCTTGCAGGAAATCGAATATTATCAATTGCTCCTGATTTAAAAATTGAAAAAGCATGGAATTATGGAATTAGTGCAATAGCTGATGTAGATGTTGCTGATAAAGAAATTATAGTTACGGGCGAATGGTACTATACCAACTTTGACCAACAAGTGGTGTCTGATATGGATAGTAACCCTCATAAGGTTGCATTTTCGAATCTTAATGGCATATCTTACTCGCATAGTGCTCAAATTGAGGCAAGTAGTGAATTATTTGCAGGTTTTAATTTGAATGTGGCTCATCGAGTAAATATTGTAAAAACCACCATTGGTGGAGTTTTACGCGATAAGCCCCTGACAAACAAATCGAAAAGTTTGGTAACAATATCCTATCAAACCCCGCTTAAAAAATGGCAATTTGATTATACAGCACAGTTTAACGGTGGTGGTCGAATGCCCGACCCTGATTTAAACAATCCTTTGTGGGAAACAACATTTGCTCCTTACACTATTATGAATGGACAAATTACAAAGTATTTCAAAACCTGGTCAGTGTATTTAGGTGCCGAAAATCTGACAAATTTTATTCAACAAAACCCAATCATTGATGTAGAAAACACTGAAAGTCCCAATTTTGATGCGTCCATGATATGGGGTCCATTACATGGACGAAAAATATACCTGGGATTTCGTTGGGCAATAAATAGAGATTAATCATAATTTTCAAAATACAAATTAACAATATGAACACAATAAAATTCTCAATTGCTGCTATTTTATTATTTAGCAGCACATTAACTTTTGCTAAAATTAAAAATGATAATGATACGATTGTGTGCTTTAAAGTTTCAATGGACTGTATGTCCTGTAAACAAAAAATTGAAAAAAATATTGCATACGAAAAAGGAGTAAAAGCTTTGGATGTGAACTTATCGGACAAAACAGTTAAAGTGAAGTATAACAAGTTGAAGAACAGTCCTGAAATGCTTAAACATGCAATAGAAAAGTTAAAATATGAGGTGAAAATTATTACTGAAATTTAGTAATAAGTAAAAATTAAAAGACCGAATGTGTTTGCATTCGGTCTTTTTACTAATAAATACTTTATGTACTTACTCAATTCATTGAAAGCCCCCCAATTTCCCCACTTAGGCGGTTAGGGGCTTAGTATATATTACATCATTTCAACACTTCGTTTCACAAATTTAGCCAGCGCTTCACCTTTTAACATATTGTTTGCAAGTAAAGCTAAGTCAATTAATTGACGAATCTGGTTGTTTTCTGAAGCATAAGATTTATAAATGCTTTTCTTGTCAGTTGTCAACTGGTCAATATTTTTTTGTAATTCATCAATTTCGGCTTTTTCTGAAGTTGGAATTTCTTCATCCTTTTTGCCTTTATGTGTTTCTTTTATCTGTTCTTGTTTGTTTTTTAGTTCAGATAATTCAGTTTCAATTGGTGCAGTTTTCTGATTACAAGCTGTTTCTTCGTCCAAAAGTAATTTTTCAATTACCGGGTGCGCAGAATTTACAACTAAATTATAGCTATCAGGCATTTCTCCGTAAAAGCTCATCATTCCACCTTGCAAAGCAGACATTTCTTTCATGCGTCGCATAAATTCGTTTTGAGTAACAAAAACAGGATTTGAAGTTGCCGATAATTGCTCAAATGTAATAATGAAATTAGTTTTCTCAACTACAGGTAGTTGTGATTCAAAAACAGCAATAAGTGCTTCTTTCTGATGCTCGCTTAATGTTACTTGTTTAGTATCATCTTTCTGAATAATTTTATCAATTACATCACTATCAACACGTACAAATCTGGTTTTTTCGAATTTTTGCTCCAACTGACTTACAACATGTACGTCCAATTGTCCATCCATTATCAATACATCGTAACCTTTATCTTTAGCATGTTGTATATAGCTGTATTGTTCGTCGGCATTGTTGGCATACAAATAAATTAAATCTCCGTTTTTGTCTTTTTGATTTTCGCCAACGAGAGTTTTATATTCTTCGAATGTAAAGTATTTATTATCAACATTTTTCAATAAAGCGAATTTTTCAGCTCTTTCGTAGAATTTCTCATCACTGAGCATTCCATATTGAATAAAAACTTTCAAATTATCCCATTTGTCTTCAAAATTCGGGCGATCATTTTTGAAAATTTCAGCTAATCTATCTGCTACCTTTTTTGTAATATGACTGGATATTTTTTTTACGTTTGCATCACTTTGTAAGTAACTTCTCGATACATTCAATGGAATATCTGGTGAGTCAATTACACCATGAAGTAATGTAAGGTATTCAGGAACAATGTTTTCAACATGATCAGTAACATAAACCTGATTGCAATACAATTGAATTTTATTGCGTTGCATATCAATGTTGTTTTTAATTTTAGGGAAATAAAGAATTCCTGTTAAATTAAAAGGATAATCCACATTTAGATGAATGTGAAAAAGTGGATCTTCGCCCATGGGTTGTAATTCATGATAGAAAGCTGTGTAATCTTCTTCTTTCAAATCAGCCGGTTTTCGTGTCCAAGCAGGATTCGTGTTGTTGATTATATTATCCTCTTCTGTTTCAACATTTTTGCCATCTTTCCATTCTTTTTTCTTTCCAAAAGCAATTTCTATTGGCAAAAATTTACAATACTTAGTTAATAATTCCTGAATTTTTGAATCTTCAAGAAAATCTTTGTTATCATCATCAATATGAAGAACAATATCAGTACCTCTAGCAGACTTAATAGTGTCTTCCAAATTATATTGAGGACTACCATCACACGACCAGTGTTGAGCTGGAGCTTCTTCTTTGTGCGATTGTGTAAATATTTCAACTTGCTTTGAAACCATAAACGATGAATAAAAACCTAAACCAAAATGTCCTATAATGGCTTGAGCATCGTTTTTGTATTTTTCAAGAAATTCCTCAGCACCTGAGAAAGCTATTTGATTGATGTATTTTTCAATTTCTTCAGAAGTCATACCAATTCCATGATCCGAAATGGTTAATGTTCCTTTCTTTTTGTCCACACTGATGCGAACTGTTAAGTCGCCAAGTTCGCCTTTATATTCACCAACCGATGCTAATGTTTTTAATTTTTGAGTTGCATCTACAGCATTTGAAACCAATTCGCGAAGAAAAATTTCGTGATCGCTGTATAAAAATTTTTTGATAACGGGGAAAATATTATCACTTGTAACCCCAATGTTTCCTTTTGCCATTGTTAGTTATTTGTTTTATTGGTTAATTTATTATTTAATGACAGATTTATCAATCAAATAAAATGCCAACACTTGCAAGCGTGACAATATGTCATAGTTTTAATATTTTATCGAAATAAATTGTATTTTAAACTATGTAAATTCAGCATTTATTATAATAAAATTAGCAGAGATTTTGATGCATAGTAATGTTATATGAGAATTTTGATTCAATTTTTAAATTGAAAAACTTGCAAAACAATTATTTTTTATATCTTTGCCTTTCAAGTTTATGCATTTCTTTTGTGTTTTGTTTATTTTTTAATTGAAATATGAATGCTTAATTGAATGTTATTTAAACAATTAAAAAAAATCAAACAAATCCCATTAATTTCAAAAGGTTTAATTTATGAATTTTATCAAAAAGATGATATGCTCAAGATTTGTACTTATATTTGTCTTATCTTTAAGTCAATTTGTAAATTCTCAAACATATGACAAGATGTTTGCTTTGTCAGTAGGGCTAATTAAGAATGAATACAATGGTGATTATGGTAGTGACATATTTAATTTTAATAAAAAAGCTTACTCAGGCATTGCCTTTAATATTAACTATTTTTTAACGTCAAGTGTAAATTTAGGAATTCAAATTAGCAAGGGGACTTTTGGATATTATAAAAGTGATATTGATGCCTTTTCATGTGAAAAATTCGATGCCGCATTTATTGCTCAATATAAATTGGCCAATGGAAGGTTTCTTAGCAAAGATTCAAAGTTAAATCCCTACGTTTCAGTTGGTTTAGGTTTTGCTGATTACGAAAAATCAAATCAAGCCACACCTTGGCCTACATTTATTTCAAATGGGATAGACATAATTCTACCTATTGGTGTAGGATTAAAATATCAGTTTTCAGAAGCATTTGCAATTCAATATCAATATGATTACACTTTAACTAGTAGCGATGTACATGATCAGAATAGAAGTGGAGGGATTGTTAATTGGGTATTTGGTACACCTGCACATCCTGGCATTAAGGCAGGGAATGATGCATTTGGAAAACATATAATAAGTATGATTTTCTGCTTTTCGAAACCTTGGGATAAAAACAATGATCAAATACTCGATACCTTCCAAAAAATACAATAGATTAAAAGCGCAGAACATTGAAGTATTATATTAATTATACAATATAATTTATTTTTTTTGTTGAAAGTAATAATTTTTTGATTGAAATTTTGAACTTTCTTTTATTTTTTTTGTTTTACCTATTCTAAAGGATTATTAAATAATTAGATACTTATATTTATATTATTGAAATAATATATTCAATTGTAAGCTTTTATAAGCGTATTTCTAAATGCAAAAGTCAAATAATTATATTTGGATTATCTAACTGATAATTGCTTACATGACAGATGTGTTAATTATTAAGTGGCATGTTTTTTGAATCTTTTAAAGTTCATTTAAAAAAATATGAAAAGATGGATTATTTCAGAAATTATACATCTTTGTAATTAAATACTTAAGAAAAGTTGGCAAAATAAATATCCAATTATAATATAAACAGCAAATAAATTAAAATTAACAACCAATTAAAAAAAAGAGTTATGAAAAAAAAATTAGTCGTTCTATTAATGATTTCGTTTAGTTTAGTATCATTCACGAATGCTCAAAAACAAACAAACGCTAGCGATTTCTCTCATTGGTCATTATCACTTAAGGGTGGTGCTGATATTTTCCGTTTTTCACCTATTGATCACACCGGTACTTATTTCAACAACATGAGTTGGACATTTCCGGGAGTTTTAATTGAATATAATATTAATCCACTTTTTGGAGTTGGTTTAGATGCAACCTATTTGAACTATGTTAGAAATAAAAGTATTTCTGCTGATTTAGGAAAAGCAAATACCATTGATTTTACTGCCGAAGGTTCTGTGAATTTATTTAATTTGCTTTGGTCAAAAAGAGGTGGAATGTGTAAGAAAAGCAATTTATTTGCAACTTTAGGTGGTGGATTTGGTATGTATTCATACGAAAAAGACAATGGTAATAAAGGTAATGGTACTTCTCCACTTGGAACAATTGGTCTAAAATGGGAACACAATTTGTCAGATGCATTAGCATTAGGTGCAGGTTTTCAATACAGAGGCTACACTGAAGAAATTATGGGAAATCAGCTATTTCAATCAGATGCTGCGGTTGGAACAATCAATTTGCGTTACAAAATTGGTGCAAAAGCTAAACAACATGTTTTAAATGCAAGTATGGCTGATTATTTTCCAGCTCCAAAACCTGAAATTATTGAAAAACCTGCTGCACCAGCTGAGAAATTTGATAATAGTGCAAACTTACAAAAAATGGCTACTATCGAAGATAAAAACGCTCAATTAGAAGCAGAACTTGGTAAATTGAGAAGTATGTTACAAAATATAAGTAGTGGTTTAAATCCTGATGGAAGTGCCAACTTTGATAATATTCAGTTTGAAACAAACTCGAATAAACTAACTGCTGCATCAACTATTATAGTTGATAATGTTGCCAATATAATGAAATCAACCACAGTACCATTTAAATTGAATATTGCCGGTCATACTGATGCTGATGGAAGCGATGTTTTCAATCAAAAATTATCTGTTGCTCGTGCTAATGCTGTAAAAGCTTATTTGCAAGGTAAAGGTGTTTCTGCCGACTTAATGACAACTGCAGGATATGGTGAGTCAAAACCACTTGGAACTAATGCAACTGCCGAAGGTAAAGCTAAAAACAGACGTGTAGAGTTTTCAATTTCAAAATAATATTATAATTTTATTCGGTCTATACTGACCTTTGAAATTTTATTCAGCAAAGCACTTCATTTGGATTTTCAAATGAAGTGCTTTTTTTTTGCCATTCAAAGCCCGTTAAAAATTTGGTTTATACATATTACACAAACATTTAATTTGCATTTTCTTTCAATTAATTATTTTATTTATATATTTGCACTAAATATTTTGAAACTAACTATATAACGTGAATGCTATGAGTAATCAGTTAGAAGAAATTGAATGCTGTCCTCCATTCAATCCATCTCTTTGGGAGAATAAAAAATTCAGTTGGGACAACAAAATATTTATAAAAGACAAGGTTTTTTGTGTGTTAAATATGCCCCTTAATTTTGGTTCGGTTATGACCAGATTAATGAAACTACTTGAAAACTCAAAAGCAAATACCCCCGATTCCTTATGCTTATCTGAACATACATCCGCATGGAATATGAATTTGTATTTAGC
>CAMBSB010000021.1 GCA_945870155.1 Paludibacter jiangxiensis
TGGATTCAACTAGCTGAAAAGCATCAGGCAAAGTGGTGGATAACATCCGCACTCGAAGCCAATATTGGTTTGAATGCCATCGCACAATGGACTTACACATTGAAATCAGAACTTCCACAGGGTTTGGGAACCGGACAATTGTATCACAATAACATTCCTTCTCCCTTAGAAATTATGGAAGCAAAATTATACTATAATTCGAAGTTAAACTGGGATTTAAGTGCTTTGTTGTCAGACAAATAAAATGCAGTTTTTTGTTGAAAAGTTTTATGAATATTTGAATTCGAAATATCAGAATTTAGCTATTTTTGTATCAGTTTAACCCCAAAAATATAATGCTATGACTCAACAAAATGCAATTAAAATTTTCGAGGAAAAGAAAGTGCGGACTGTTTGGGATGACGAACAGGAAAAATGGTACTTTTCGATAGTTGATGTAATTGGAGTACTAACAGACAGCCCAAATCCTAACAACTACTGGAAAGTCTTAAAAAACAGATTAAGAAAAGAAGGAAGTCAGTTGGTTACAAATTGTAACCAACTGAAAATGCAATCTACTGATGGCAAGTTTTACAAAACTGATGTTGCTGACACAGAGCAACTTTTCCGTTTGATTCAATCGATACCCTCACCCAAAGCAGAGCCGTTTAAGCTTTTGATTGCTCAGGTAGCAAAAGAACGGTTGGATGAAATGCAAGATCCGGAGCTGACCATTGACCGTGCTATGGGACAATATCTGCTGTTAGGCTACTCCGAAAACTGGATAAATCAACGCCTTAAAAGCATAGAAATTCGCAAAGAACTCACTGATGAATGGAAAAAACGTGGTGTTGAAGAGGGTCAGCAATTTGCTACACTTACTGATATCATCACCAAAGCATGGTCGGACAAATCGACCAAAGAATACAAACAATTTAAAGGTTTAAAAAAAGAAAACCTCCGTGATAACATGACAAACACTGAGTTGATTTTAAATATGTTAGCCGAAGCGTCTACAAAAGATATATCACAAGCAATAAACCCGGAAACATTTGACCAAAACGCCAAAGTAGCACGTCAGGGTGGAAATGTTGCTCGGGTGGCAAGAAAAGAATTGGAAGCCCGTACAGGTAAAAAAGTCGTGTCACCGCTAAATGCAAAACAAGCTTTGAAAGATAAAAATGACTGATAATCAAGAGAAAATAAAACTTAATGGCAAAATTTATCATTTAAATAATATTGATGAATTGCACCAATCCCACGAATCAATTGACTCGTGGGAAAATGCAATATATCAGTTTCTTAAAAATTGGTTCGAAAATTCAGACTTTATAATTACTCATACTTCCGGCTCCACTGGAACTCCAAAAGAAATAAAACTCGCTAAAACGGCAATGCGCAATTCAGCTCAAATGACTAATGCTTTTTTCGAACTCGATCAAACAAAAACTGCTTTGCTTTGTCTACCCTCATCCTATATAGCAGGTAAAATGATGTTAGTTCGTGCAATTATGGGTGGATTTAATCTGATAACCGTTGAGCCCAAAGCCAATCCATTTGAAAACCTTGAAATTCCTATTGATTTTGTTGCAATTACACCCTATCAACTGCATTATTCTGCTGAAACTTTAAAATTAAAAACAGTAAGAAATATTATTGTGGGAGGAGGTCATGTTAATATAAAGATGGAAACATTGGCTGAGACTATCCCTAGCCGCATGTACGAAACTTATGGAATGACCGAAACGTGTTCGCATATTGCTCTTCGCCAGTTTAATGGCAATGAAAAAACCAATTTTTTCAAGATTTTGGATGGAGTTACTATTCGTCAAGATGAGCGTAATTGCCTGCTAATAAACTCTCTTCATTTACATAATGAGGAATTAATTACTAACGATATAGTAGAAATTATCGATAATCGTTCATTTCGGTGGATGGGTCGTATCGATTCAATTATTAATACCGGTGGAATAAAAATTCATCCGGAACAAATAGAAAAAAAACTAGAAAGTGTAATTTCATCCAATTTTTTTATCAGTTCAATTTGCGATGAAATAACTGATAATCAAATAGTTTTGATAATTGAAAATATTGAAAATCTATCAAAAAGTGATTTGTTTTTACATTTTAAAAAGCTGTTATCCAAGTATGAAACTCCCAAACAAATTTTCTTTTTACCCAAATTTGTATATTCATCGAACAATAAAATACTTAAAAAAGAAACTATTTCAATGTTAAATTTAAAATGCCTATAACCAAAATATCCCGAGATAGCTATTGGGATTTTAGTCATTCAAAGTGTTAATTATAAATCTACTAACTTCTCTCTATTCCAGTTCTTTTTCCCCCGCAATTTATCCCGCAAGGCGGGAGGGGGCTAGGGGGCAGATAAACATTATATTAAATGAAAAAAATAATCGTACTTACAGGAGCCGGGATGAGTGCCGAAAGTGGAATAAGTACTTTCAGAGATTCGGGTGGACTGTGGGAAAAATATCGCATTGAAGATGTGGCTACACCTGAAGCTTGGATAAAAAATCCGGGCTTGGTTCTCGATTTTTATAATCAACGCCGTGCTCAACTTTTTAAGGTCGAACCTAATGATGGTCATTATGCATTAGCCGGTTTAGAGAAAAATTACGATATTGAAATTATAACTCAAAATGTTGATAATCTGCATGAAAGAGCCGGAAGTTCGAAAATTTTACATCTTCACGGCGAATTGATGAAAGTTCGTTCTACAGGCGTGGGAGCAGAAGTTTTTGATATAAAAGAAAATAAAATTGAAATAAATATGGGTGATTTGTGCCCAAAAGGATTTCAACTTCGTCCTCATATTGTTTGGTTTGGTGAAGCAGTTCCGGAAATTGATAATGCAATTAATATTGTACAAAAAGCTGATACAGTAATAATAATAGGAACTTCGATGCAGGTGTACCCGGCTGCTGGTTTGATTCATTACGCTAAAAGCAACATTCCAGTATATGTCATTGATCCAAATGAAATATCCAATTTAGCATCAAATATTGTGCTTATTAAGAAAACCGCTACAGCGGGTTTAAAAGATTTGATAAAATGCTGGTAATTAGCCTCCAGCCCCCTAACCCTCAAAAGGAAGAATATTCATGGGGAGTCCTAGGTTGTTATTCAAAATTAAAGCATTTTTATATGTCATTTTAATTTGAAGCTTAAACGAAATCAATATGCTAGCCTTCTAGAGTAGTGCTCAGTAAGGATTTATAGTATGTTTCAAAAATTAAAATTAATTTCTTATCTTTGTTAATTCATTTTTAAAGATCAAAATAATGAAATTTCCGATTCAGCTAATTTTAATTTTTGTTTTCAGCTTTAATTTACCCGCTCAAATTACTGAAAAACAAGCATTTAAAATAGTTTGTTACAATGTCGAAAACTATTTCGATTGTGTTGACGACACATTAACAAACGATGCTGAATATTTGCAGGGAGGGATGAGAGGCTGGAATAATGACAAATATCAAAAAAAACAAGCCAATATATCCAAAGTTATTGCTGCCATTGGAGGATGGGATGCTCCTGCATTGGTTGGTTTGTGCGAAATTGAAAGCGAAAAATGCATGTTTGATTTAACAAACTATTCAGGTTTAAAAAGTTTGAAATACAAATACTTACATCACGAATCGCCCGATGCCAGAGGAGTTGATGTAGCCTTACTTTATCAACCAAAACTCTTTAAACCTATACATGATGAAGCGATTACCATCCATTACCCCATGGCACCAACAAGTACAACGAGGGATATTCTTTTTGCAAAAGGGATAGTGCCTACGGGTGATACGCTTCATGTTTTTGTCTGCCATTTTCCGTCACGCTTAGGTGGAGAACTCGAATCGGAGGACAAAAGAATTTTCGTAGCATCGGTTTTGAAAAATAAAGTGGATAGTATTTTTAACTGTAATTCGGCGCCCAATATCGTTATTATGGGTGACTTTAACGATTATCCGACAAACGAAAGTATGAAGGATATTTTAAAAGCCCTCCCTCCTACTCCTGACATCTCGGTGAAATCCTTATACAATTTAATGTATCCAATTCATATTTCAGGCAAAGGATCGCATAAACATGAGGGGGAATGGGGCGCGCTCGATCAGATAATTGTTTCGGGAAATTTGCTGAATTCAAAAAATAAATTTTATACACTGGCAACGGATGCTAAAGTCTTTGATGCTGAATTTCTACTCGAAGATGATAAGAATTTCCTGGGTAAACAGCCTTTACGTACTTATACGGGTATGAAGTATCAAGGTGGTTTTGCCGATCATTTGCCTATTTATTTAGATTGCTGGTATTGAAATGTCCCTGCCCCCTAACCCCCTAAAGGGGGAATATAGAGGGTGGAATAATAGAAAGTTATTAAATCGTTAAATTTCTAATAATTGCATTTTAAATATCTGATTAATTTGAAGTTAACTACAAAAATAAAAATCTCTACTTTTTAAGTAGTGTTGTTTACATATTTTTTTACTTTTAAAAATTTAGATTTTAAATTTATACAAACTCTTATGGATATTCAACTTTTTATTCCTTGTTATATCGACCAATTATACCCCAAAACGGGTTTCAATGTAATAAAAATACTCGAAAAAGCAGGTTGCACGGTTCATTACAATCCAAATCAAACCTGCTGCGGACAGCCTGCTTTTAATAGTGGGTATTGGAAGGAAACTGCTGAGTTTGCCGAGAAATTTATGTTAGATTTTGACTCTGAAACGCCTATTGTTTCACCTTCGGGTTCGTGTACTAGTTTTATAATTCATCATTATCAAAAAGTGCTTGGCGAACGACCTGATTTAATAGAAAAACACAACAAACTGAAAACCAATGTTTTTGAATTATCAGATTTTTTGGTAAATAAATTGAAAGTCGAAAACCTTGGAGCTAACTTCCCTCATAAAGTTACTTTCCATGACTCCTGCTCGGCTTTGCGTGAGTACGGAATTAAGGACGAACCACGAAAATTACTTTCGAATGTTACTGGTTTGGAGTTAATTGAAATGACAGAATGCGAGACTTGTTGTGGTTTTGGTGGGACTTTTGCTGTAAAAAATGCTGCCATTTCAACTGCAATGGCTGAGAAAAAAGTATTAAATGCGCTCGAAACCGGTGCTGAATATATTGTTAGTACCGAAGCTTCGTGTTTAATGAATATCAATGGATATATCAATAAAAATAAATTGCCAATTAAAGGAATTCACTTAGCTGATATCCTGGCTTGTTTTTAAAAAAGCTAACTTTTCCAAAGCCAATTGCCTTGGAAAAGTTAAAACTTAAAATCCTATTTTACAGCAATTGTTTCAATTTCCACCAAAGCTCCTAATGGCAAAGCTTTTACAGCATAAGCGGAACGAGCAGGACATTCGGTTTGATAATACTTTTTATATACATCATTCATTGCTGCAAAGTTAGAAATATCCGAAAGAAAAACAGTTGATTTAACTACATCCTTAAAATCATACCCTGCTTCGGTTAGTATTGCAGCAATATTGGCAAAAACCTGTTCGCTTTGCGCTGTAATATCCTCTGCTTCAATTTTCCCTACACTTGGATTAATAGGGATTTGTCCTGAAATGTACAAAGTACCATTGGCCTCAATGGCTTGACTGTAAGGTCCAATTGCGGCCGGTGCATTAGGCGTATTGATTATTCTTTTCATTTTTTAAAATTGTTTTAAGTGACAAAATTTATATGTTTACTCTGATTTATTTATGCAAAGATAATGAAATATAACGATACAAATATATTTTGTTTGTGCACCAAATTGAACTTATGTTTTTAAATATATTTAATAAATGAGTATTAAAAAGCTAATTGTTTTAATATAAATATGACATTATTGTTGTAACTTTGTGGGCTTAAAACCACACAATAAAAAACTAAAAAATATGAGAGTAATTATTCAACCTGATAATGAAAATGTAACAACTTGGGCTGCCAATTACATTGTTTCAAAAATACAAAAAGCAAACCCTACCGAAGAAAAACCTTTTGTATTAGGCTTACCTACAGGTTCTTCGCCACTAGGTGTTTATCGTCATTTAATCAATTTATATAAACAAGGTTTGGTTTCGTTCAAAAATGTGATTACTTTTAACATGGACGAATATGTTGGGCTCGACAAAAATCACAGTCAAAGTTATTATACTTTTATGTGGACTAATTTTTTTAGTCACATTGATATATTGCCTGAAAACGCAAATATTTTAAATGGTACAGCAGATAATTTGGATGCAGAATGCGAAGCTTATGAAGCTAAAATAAAATCATTTGGTGGTATTGATTTGTTTTTAGGAGGTATAGGCGCTGATGGACATATTGCATTCAACGAGCCGGCTTCATCGTTATCATCGCGTACTCGTCAAAAAACATTAACTACCGATACTATCATTGCCAATTCGCGTTTTTTCGACAATGATGTAAATAAAGTCCCCAAAACAGCTCTAACAGTGGGAGTTGGAACTATACTCGATGCTAAAGAAGTACTGATAATAGTAAATGGACATAACAAAGCACGAGCTTTACGTCAAGCCATTGAAGAGCCAATAAATCATATCTGGACTATCAGTGCATTACAAATGCACCCCAAGGGAATTATTGTTTGCGACTATGACGCTTGTGCAGAACTTAGAGTTGGTACATATAAGTATTTTCTTGATATAGAAAAAGATAGCTTAAACCCGGAAAGTCTTTTATAAAATCAACTTCACAATTGGAACACAAGCACTCCCATAAAAGAAATAGATCTGTATTTCTTTTATGGGAGTGCTCGTGTTTAATAACATCGGATAAATAATTTTTAAAAGAATACTTTTAAAACACAAATTCATTTCTTGAATACAAGATTCACTAAACTAGCTAACTATGAAAAATTAACAACCAATATCTAGCACTTTACACGCAATTGCTGGATTTTAAATACTTACTTAAAAAAAGAACTCACTTAAATAAAAATAGTTTAACAAAAAAAGTGAAATGTGAAATGTTTTTTGTAGTTTTGTGGGGTTGAAAAATTGAAATAATATTTATCTATGAGCGAACACTTCATTACCAACAAAAAAGGTGAAAAATCTCTGGCTGATATAGTCAATGGCATATTACCAAACAAAGCAAAAAGTCTGGATTTCTTAGTCGGATATTTTTATTTTTCGGGAATGACTGAGATTTATAAAAACATTGCCGACAAAAACATGAGGGTACTTGTTGGATTGGAAATGGAGAAAGAGTTATTGAATAAAACAGCTCAACATGATTACATTCAACAAAACCGAACATCATCACGCCAACAAATTCGTGCAAATTTCAATGATTCGTTGGTGAATATATTTAATCAAAGTGATTATTTTGAAGGAGATGACAAAGAAGAAGCATTCAAAATTTATTACGAAAAGATAAAAAACGGAACACTCGAAATACGCAAAACTTATGACCCATGTCATGCTAAGATGTACATTTTTACTTATGGTGAGGAATATAATGAAGGTGGCGAGCTACCCGGAACTGTAATTACCGGTTCAAGTAATTTGACATTTAATGGTTTACGTGGTCAGAATGAAATTAATGTACGATTTAATAGTAAAAGCGAACACAAAGATGCTTGTGCTATTTTTGATGAACTATGGGATAAAGCAATAGTTATAGCCGACAAAGATCATGTAACTGAATTTGAAGAAGGTGTGATCAAACATATCTGGTACGAAAAGAAACCAACTCCTTATCTGATGTATTTACGAGTACTGCACGAATACTTCAGTTTCGATACTTCAAAACGAATTCGTTCTCCACACGAAATTACCAATGGAAAATTCTATAATTTAAAGTACCAGGAAGATGCTGTGCGCTTAGCTATTGACACATTAAGCAAGCACAACGGTGTAATTGTATCGGATGTGGTAGGATTGGGAAAAAGTATTATCGGGTCGTCAGTGGCTCATAATATGAACTTACGCACCATTATAATTGCCCCACCACACCTTGTGCCTCAATGGGACGATTACAGAACCGAATTTGGTTTTAATGCTAAGGTTTTCAGTAATGGGAAAATTGAAGCTGCATTGGATCATTGTAAATCATTGACTTCGAGAGACGAAAAATGGCTAATCATTATCGACGAGGCTCACAATTATCGTAACGAATTTACCCGGGATTATGCTTTACTACATGAACTTTGTCAGGGCAATAAAGTGGTATTGCTTACAGCCACGCCTTTCAATAATCATCCAGCTGATATATATTCCATTGTAAAGCTATTTCAGATTCCTACCAAGTCAACCTTACAAACAGTTGAAAATTTAGGTGAAAGTTTCGCAACTTTAATAAAAGAATATAAAGAACTTAAGAAAGGTCAAAAGGAGAAAACTATTGATATAACGGCTCAAAAACGTGAAGTGGAAAGAATTGCCAATAAAATCCGTGGCATTATTTCACCGCTTGTTATTCGTCGTTCCAGAATTGACCTTGATAAAATTGAAGCCTACAAAGCAGATTTAAAACTTCAGAAAATTGCATTTCCGGAGGTAGAACCACCCGAAATTTTGGAATATAAATTAGGAGACTTACGTTGTCTATACCAACGAACATTGGAACGCATATCGCCAAGGGATTTAGACGATGAGGGAAAGAGCAGTACCGAATACTTTAAAGCGACACGTTATCAACCGGTTTCGTATGTGTTGCCCGAACATGAAAAAGACTTTCAAGCGGAAGTAGAAGCAGCCGGATTTGAATATAACTTATTCAAAGGTACGCAACGCAACTTATCCAAATTTATGCGCACCTTGTTGGTTCGTCGTTTTGAGAGTTCACAAAAGGCATTCCATGTTTCGCTTGAAAATATGCGAAAGAATTGCGAGAATATTTTAGTTTGGGCTGACAAACGACAATCAATTCCAATTTTCAAAAAAGGTCAATTGCCCGATATTGAAAGCATTATAGAAAGCACAAATGATATGTTTCCCGAGTTTGTTGAAGACTCGATAGATGCTGCCATATCGAAATTCAAGGAAAAAGGCTTGTTTGAAATCAAACTTAAGTACCTGAAAGATAGCTTTGTCACTGATTTGCAGAAAGATATTTCAATTCTAAAAGCGATTGAAGCCGACTGGAAAGAAAATGCACATCATGGCGACCCTAAACTAAAAGAATTTCAGGAGATCATTGCTCATAAACTTAAAACAGATAAAAAAAGAAAGTTAATTGTATTCAGCGAATTTGCCGATACGGTGATTTATGTGGGCGAACAACTCAAAGCGGCCGGATTGCCTGTATTTGTATACACTTCGGCTGAATCGTCTGCTACTAATAAAGATATTATCCGAGCCAATTTTGATGCCGGGTTGCCCGAAGCGAAACAACGAAATGACTATCAGGTTTTGGTTGCCACCGATGCCATTTCGGAAGGATACAACTTGCACCGTGCCGGTTCAATATTTAATTACGATATTCCTTATAATCCGACCAGAGTTATTCAACGAGTGGGACGTATCAACCGTATTAATAAAAAGGTATTCGACACACTCTATATTTTCAATTACTTCCCTACCGACATAGGCGAAGCAGAAACACGTGGACGGGAAATATCAACCCTGAAAATGGATATGATACATGCCATTATGGGCGAAGATACACGCATCCTTACCAGCGATGAACAACTAAAATCGTATTTTCACGAAGAGTACAAAAAACTGTTTGACAGCAACGAAAGTGAATCGTGGGATACCAAATACAAACAATTGCTCGATTCATTGCAAGGTACTGAGGAATTGAAAAATGCATTGATGCTGCCAATGCGTTCTCGGGTGCGACGTGAAACACACTTACCCCGCAAAGGTGTTTTGGTTTTTGCCAAAAAAGGAAATGACTATGTATTTAAAATAGGTGCTACCGAAACCCTAATTGTGGACATGACCCCAATGGAGGCTTTGAGTTTAATTCAGACAACAGCCGATGAAGTTGCTTTTGATATTAGCAAACAATTTAATAGAGTGTTCGAAGAAGTGAAAAAATCCTTGTTTGTACATATCAACAAAGGCGATACCGAAAAATCGAAACGAGAAGCGTTGGACAAAGTACGTGCGGTTATGCAAAGCCGGGCTTGCGAAATGGAATACCTCGAAGATTTGGTTACCGCCATCGAAATGGATGGTATTTCGGGTTTTGCACTCCGACAAATAAACCGACTGAAAACAGCCGAATACAGCCACTTGCCTAATAAGATTTCACGTGATTACCTGAAAAAGATACTGAATACCTCGGATGGAATTACACGTGGAAAAGAAACGCTTATTTTAGCCGAAGAGATTGTATCCGACAGTGTTGTGGATACAGATGAGAATGGACAGTTCAATTTAGATTTATAAAATAATACTGCCCCCAAACCCCCTAAAGGGGGATTAAAGAGTGATATTCCATGTTTTTTACTATTTAATTGAGATTGAAAGAGAATTTTATAGACTAAAGTAGCTTCACATCCCCTTCAGGGGCTTGGGGCAGATAAAACATACATAATTTAAGATCATACAATGTTTGACTTTAAAAACGCATACAATAGAGCCGATTTCTTATCATTTCTGCAACACGATTTCTTGCCGGAAGATTTCGACCCCAAAGAAGAACCAATAGATATTGACTTTCCTTCGACCTACGCCACCGAAGTGTATAGGATTGGGGTGTGTAAAAGTCTGGAGTTGGAAGTGTTTGAAGTTTATCACGATTCTTCTCACGATGCCCGTGTAGGTATTTCGAAAGACGCTTTTCAATTATTACTAAAAAAGAGTTTATGCAACAGGGCATTGGTGGTGTTTGTACCTACTGAAAGCGAACAATATCGTTTATCATTAATTCAAATTGACATTTCGCAAGCCGATAACGAAAGCCGCATTCGTCGTATGTATTCCAATCCTCGTAGGTATTCATTCCTATTAGGCAAAGGCGCACACACCAAAACCCCGGAACAGTTTTTAATCAAGAAAGGACGTATCAAACCCAAAGATGGTTCGATTTTCAAAGATTTACAGGAACGTTTTTCGGTGGAAGTGCTGACCAAACTGTTCTACAAAGAATTGTCCGACTGGTATTTTTGGGCAATCAAAAACGTAAGTTTTCCCAACGATATTCATGACGATAATGATGACGAAAAGTATAACCTCGAAAATGTAATAAGGCTCATTACCCGCTTGATATTTGTGTGGTTTTTGAAACAAAAAGACTTAGTTTCAAATGATCTATTCAATAAAGAGTCATTAATGGCTTTATTGAAAGACTTTAAACCGGAAAGTACCACACAAAATAATTATTACCGTGCTATACTTCAAAACCTGTTTTTTGCTACTCTGAATCAAGAAATTGGCAAACGTGGCTTTGCCGAAGACAAAGGTTTTCTGCTAAATAGAGGAACCAATACTGTTAAAAATTTGTATCGTTACGAAAACGAATTTAAGTTGAATACTGCCGAAATAATGAATAAGTTCAGCCGTGTTCCTTTTCTGAATGGTGGGCTTTTCGAATGCTTGGATAACAAAGAGAAAGACGGTAAGAAGTATTGCTGGGATGGTTTTAGCCGTGATGCTAAACTACAAGCCAATGTGCCAAATAAGTTGTTTTTTGCTAAAGAACAGGTAGTTGACCTGAGTAAAGAATACAACGACAAGAAAATGAATGCTGTAAAGGTATCCGGTATTATTGAGATATTGGATAAATACAACTTTACGGTGGAAGAAAACACGCCCATTGAAGTGGAGGTGGCTCTCGACCCCGAATTACTTGGAAAAGTATTCGAAAATCTACTGGGTGCATTTAATCCCGAAACACAAGAAACTGCACGCAAACAAACCGGATCGTTCTACACGCCACGTGAGATTGTAAACTACATGGTAAACGAAAGCCTGATTGCCTACTTCAAAACCAAAGTACCCGATGTAGCAGAGGAAACACTTCGTTCACTTTTTAGTTACGAGGAAAACAGCGTGGAACTTTCCGAAACTGATTGCGAAAAACTGATACAAGCCATTTTCAATTGTAAGATACTCGACCCTGCAACCGGCTCGGGTGCATTTCCTATGGGTATATTGCAACAGATGGTACACCTGTTGCAGAAACTCGACCCCGATAACGAATACTGGAGTCAAATAGTATTGCAAGATGCTCTGAAAGCATTCGAGAATGCTGAACAACAAAATGATGAAGACATAGACCAGGTAAAAGATGAAATTGACAGTATCTTTAATAATAGTGTAAATAACCCAAACTATGCCCGAAAGCTGTACTTAATCGAAAACTGTATTTACGGAGTGGATATACAGAGTATAGCTGTACAAATAAGCAAACTTCGATTTTTCATATCTTTGGTATGCGAACAAACACACAGCGACGATGCCAGCGAAAACTTTGGTATCCGCCCATTGCCAAACCTCGAAACAAAATTTGTGGCCGCCAATACGTTGATAGGCATTGAAAAAGCTGAGGAAGAAATGGAATTGTTTAACGACGATCATATAAAGAAATTGATAGACAAGCTACAACATTTACGCCACCGACAGTTTACAGTAACAAATGCTGCCGACAAGAAAAAACTTCGAGATAAAGATAAAGAGCTTCGGTTTGAAATTGAAAACGAAGTCACACAATTGTATGTAAAACACAAAGATGAAAACAGAGTTTTTTTTATGAGGCAAAAAACTCTTATGGAAAAAGAGTTGGAATTATTAGATAGAAGCGTGGTAAAAAGTACTTCGGCTGCTACATTATTTGGTGACACCGATACAAAAACATACAAACCCAACGAAAAAAGGCGAAAAGAGCTAAATGAAGCAATCAAAACAGTTGACAAAAAATTAGAAGATGCCGGTAAACTATCACGCCTCGATGTCGTAGTACGTTTGGCTCAACAACTTACTTCTTGGAATCCTTATGATCAAAATGATAGATCGTCATTCTTTGATGCCGAATGGATGTTTGGCTTAAAAGTAGGTTTTGATATAGTAATTGGGAATCCACCTTATATAAAAGAATACACAGATAAATCAGCTTTTGATGGTATTCGTGATTCTGATTATTATCAAGGGAAGATGGATTTATGGTATTTGTTTGCATGTAAAGGTATTGATTTTCTAAATAATGCTGGACACTTATGTTTTATCGCCACAAATAATTGGGTAACTAATTCAGGGGCGAGCAAAATGAGAAACAAAGTTGTCTCTGATTCAAAAATAATTCAATTAGTTGATTTTGGAAACTTTATGATATTTGAAAGTGCAAGTATTCAAACTATGGTAATGATTTTTGAAAAGAACAAAGTTGTTGACAATTATAGTTTTGATTTCAGAAAGTTATCCGGAAATACTACTAAAACTGATTCTATTGATTTATTGTTTAAGAACGAAAATTCAAAAGCAACATACCTTATTCCAACATTAAATCGTGTTCAAAACTTAGATTCTTTACTGACTTTCAATAACTCCTCAGATGATTCAATTTTAGATAAAGTCAAAAGTAGAGGCAATTATGTTTTAGATGAAAGAAATGAAGTTGCTCAAGGAATTGTTTTTCCTCAGGACACTTTAAATAGAAAGAACAAAATAAAATTAGGGGATACTTTTAAAATAGGAGAAGGAATATTTGAATTAAGCAATTCAGAAATAGAAAATTTAGGTTTAACAACAAAAGAATTAGAATTAATTAAACCATATTTTACAACCAATCAAATTCAAAAGTATTATACTGCATCTTCCCATTCATCATGGCTTATTTATACAGATTCAAGGTATAATAATCCTAATTGTTTGAATGAATATCCAATTTTAAAACAACATTTGGATAGGTTTGCGGATGTAATTACGTCTGATAATAAACCTTATGGTTTACACAGAGCAAGAAATCAAAAATTTTTCATAGGAGAAAAAATTATTGTTCAACGCAAATGTGTGGGATATCCTTCGTTTTCTTATGCCGATTTTGATACTTATGTTTCAGCAACCTTTTATGTGATAAAATCAGACTCAATTAATCATAAATACTTACTTGGGTTGCTGAATTCAAAGTTGATTGAATTTTGGTTGAAAAAGAAAGGTAAAATGCAAGGTGATAATTTTCAGTTAGATAAAGAACCTTTGCTTGATATTCCAATTCACAAACCAACAGAAAAGGAACAATACTCTATCATAAATTATGTTGACCAAATTCTATCTTCCAAACAAACAAATCCTCAATCGCCCACCACTGCTTTGGAGCGCAAAATAGATGAAGTGGTTTTCAAGCTCTACGACTTAACTTATGCCGAAGTGCTGGTGGTATGTCCTGATTTTTGGCTAAGTGAGGGGGAGTATGGGGAAATAAATGTGGTAGAGTATGAGGCTGTAAATTCTGAAGTATTATAAAAGAACCAATTATTAAATACATGGAAAACGAATTAATAGCTACTCAACAATCTGACATACAAAATCTTGTATATTCTGTTCGAGGAAAAAAAGTAATGCTCGATTCCGATTTGGGTAAGATTTATGGTGTAACTACCAGTAGGCTCAATGAACAAGTAAAACGCAATCAACATCGTTTTCCGGCCGATTTTATGTTTCAGCTTACCAAAGAAGAATGGGATGATTTGATGTCGCAAAATGCGATATCAAACGTGGAGGATGATTTGATGTCGCAAAATGCGATATCAAACAGAGGTGGTCGTCGTAAACTTCCTTATGCATTTACTGAGCATGGCGCATTAATGTTAGCAAGTGTATTAAATACAGCTCAAGCTATTTCTGCAAGCCTTCAGGTAGTGAGGGTGTTTGTAAAAATACGCGAAATAGTATCCACCAATCAGGAACTTTCCCAAAAATTAACTGTACTGGAAACCAAATACGACAGTCAGTTCAAAGAAGTTTTTGATGCACTACGTCAGTTAATGTCAGTGTCAACTACTGATGCCGAACATCTCATTTTAAAGAAAGGAATAAAAGAATGATAGTCCCTAAAAGTTTAAAAGAGTTGGATAACCTCATTTCAGATGGTGTTGAAGAAAGTATTCAGCTTGAATATAAATCAGCTGATGCGCTCCAAAATACAGATCCTTATAAAAAAGAAATAGCTAAGGACGTAAGTGCTATGGCAAATTCTGCCGGTGGAGTAATCATATACGGCATAAAAGAGTTTGGTACGGGCGAAAAAAAACATCTGCCCGAAAGAATAACACCAGTAAACCGTTCAGTAATTTCAAAAGAATGGTTGGATCAGGTGATTTCGAATGGTATAAGTCCTAAAATTGATGGGCTAAGGATTTACCCTATTGCTTTAGAACAAGTTGATGAAGTAGTTTATGTAGTTGAGATTCCACAAAGTTCAACAGCACACCAAAACACAAAAGAATTCAGATACTATAAGCGATATAATTTCGAGGTAGTTCCCATGCTCGATTATGAAATAAAAGATATAATGAATCGATTGAAATATCCGGTAATTGAACTGGATTTTGAGATTGAAGAATATACTTATGAAGAAGGTAAAAACTCATTCCTTCCTCAATATAAGCCATTCTCGTTTGGCAAAGAAGCTGTAGAGCCTCCCAAAAAGTATATTACGATTTATACATTAAAAGTTTTTCCGGTAAACAAGGGTAAAGTGTTTGCCAATTATATTAATTACTATGTGCAATTACCTGAAATAATTTGCGATTCAGAAGCTATTAGTCATTTGAAAAAACCAGCAGTGGGTATAGTTGAATTTTATGGAGAAAACACTTTCAGAGATGTAGTCCGCGTTAAAAATGCTGGTTTAGGATTTGTTCCTGAATATGGCCCTTCACGTTTCGACCCCGTATTGCCAGGATTAAAAGGCAGATCAGAAAAGATAAAATTGGATGAAAAATTTCAATCAGTTGATTGCGAAATTTCGTGGATAGTGTACGCAGATAATGCCAGTCCACAAAAAGGTAGTGTGAAATTAAATGAGATACCTATAAAAACTACAAAGTAATGGAGTTAATTTATGATTATTGGGTAGGACATTTGACAAATGTAGAGCAAACACTAAAACGAAGTATATATTGCGTATTTTCAACATTATTCTAAAACCCACTACCCCTCGTTTGCAACGAGGGGCAAATGGTTCAGCGTTTGCAACGCTAATAAAACTTCACCCAAAGGGAATTGAATGAGGTCGTTCTTTGACAAATTGGTTTACATGCATATAAATCGCTTATTGAAAAAATTCTAGGTTACATTAGCGTAAAACGTAATAAACACGAAAACGGCAAAATGCTTAAGCTTTTTTTTGTAAAATATTTATCAAATTTTTTAGTGAGAAAGTCTTGCTATTCGTGCCAATCACCATTCAATTTTATTAAATCGATTAGCTTTTCCACAGCCTCATCTTCGGCTATATTGCGCTCTACACATTCTTTCTTTTTATAAAGACTTACTTTTCCACGTCCGGCACCAACATAACCATAATCAGCATCGGCCATTTCGCCAGGGCCGTTTACAATACAGCCCATGATGCCTATTTTAAGCCCTTTTAAATGTGATGTGCGGGCTTTAATTCGTGCTATGACCGTTTGTAAATTAAACATGGTTCTACCGCAACTTGGGCATGAAATAAATTCGGTTTTGGTTATACGTACTCGTGTAGCTTGTAAAATTCCAAAAGCCACTGAATTGATGGCCTCAATGCTAATTTTACCTTCATTTTCGAGAAAGATACCATCTCCAAATCCATCAATAAAAAATACACCTAAATCAGTAGCCGATTTTATTTGAAGTTTTTCAATATCATTTTCGGCATATTTACGGCTTATTATTACAGGAACTTTACAATTGTTATTCAGCAATTTATGAAAAAATGCGCGCTGCTCCCCTACTCCATTTTTATGATTTGTGCTCAACAAAACAACAAGATTGTTGCTTTCAGTAAGGGTTTTCAATACTTCCTCGGTCAAATCAGAATAACTTAGTTTTAAAAATTTAATTTCATCTTTACATGCACTTAATTGGTCAATTTCTGAGCTTTTAAATACCGAAAAAATCTTTCCTTCAGCATTCATAATGCCATTTTCTACACACATAAAATCCGGAATTGTAGCAAATCCTCCATCTCGCGGCGCAATAACTAGAGGCACATTTTCACCACCAATATTACCAACTTGATGGGTAATACGTCGGCTATATTCATATCTGTTATAGTTGTTACTTTCTTCTGCATCAATTGCATCAACATTCATTCTATCTTCAATATACGAAACTAAAAATCGTCCAACCGGAATTTCAGCTTCAGGTTCTTCGCTCAACGAAACCCGAATGGTATCGCCAATGCCATCCAACAACAAAGCCCCAATTCCTACCGCCGATTTTATACGACCATCTTCGCCATCACCCGCTTCGGTTACTCCCAAATGTAATGGATAGTGCAAATCTTCTTTCTCCATTTCGTCCACCAACAAACGAACAGTTTGCACCATCATCACCGTGTTTGAGGTTTTCATGGAAATGACTACATCATGAAAATTTTGCTCCCTGCAAATTCGTAAAAATTCCATGCATGACTCCACCATTCCACGCGAAGTGTCGCCAAAACGATTCATCATGCGTTCGCTCAAGGATCCATGATTAACTCCTATTCTGATGGCTGTATTATGCTCCTTGCAAATATTGAGAAAAGGTATAAATCGGGAACGAATTTTTTGGTATTCAGTTTCAAATTCGGCATCCGTATAATCCGAATTATCTCCAATTTTTATACTTCCAACATAATTTCCGGGGTTTATTCTTACTTTCTCTACATGACGGGCAACAACATCGGCGGCATTGGCATTAAAATGTATGTCGGCAACCAAAGGAACAGTAATGCCTTTGTCGCGTAAATTAGTGTGAATAACTTTAAGACTCTCGGCTTCTCTCACACCCTGAGTTGTAAAACGTACAATATCTGCTCCGGCATCAACTATTCTAATACATTGATTTACTGAACCTTCAATATCATTGGTATCGGTATTAGCCATTGACTGAACTCTTACTGCATTATTAGCGCCAAGTTGTACATTGCCAATATTAACAGCTGCACTTGGTCTGCGATTGTATTTAAATGGATTTACTTTCCACATATATTAGTTAATTATTTTGTTTGAAAATTAATTCTTTCTGTTTATTTTGTTCAAAGCATAAACAATTATTTCCCTAAAAAGTTATTCAGTTTTTAAATTGTTTTTCTTAAAAAGCTGAATGTTTTCCGACAATTTATTAAAACCTGCTCTTTTAATTGCTGAAGACTTAAAAGTTTGATTGAAAATTTCACTTGTCAAATTATCCCAGTCGTCATTTTTCCAGTTGAAAATTTCGTCAACCGGTTTTAATTCTTTATGATTGTGATGTTTAGCCCATTTTTTATTCCACGGACAAACATCGGCACAAATATCGCAACCGAGTATACAATTTGATAAAAGTTTTTGAAATTCAAGGTCAACTGTGTTTTTTTTCTCAATAGTTAAATACGAAATACATCGTCTGGCATCGAGAGATTTACCATCCAAAGCTTTTGTTGGGCAAGCTACAACACATTTATTACATGTTCCACATCTATCTGGCAATGGCTTGTCATATTCGAGTTCAATATTAAGCATTAATACAGCAATAAAACAGTACGACCCGATATTTGGTGCAATTAGTTGCGTGTGTTTGCCTATCCATCCAAGTCCGGCAAGTTGTGCCCATCTACGTTCGAGTACCGGAGCTGAATCTACAAAACTATGCTGAAAATCAGGGTTAATGCTATCCTTACCATATTCCGAAACGATTAATGTTTCAAATTCTTTTAGTTTGGCTTTTATTATGGTATGATAGTCAATCTCAGAATGTGCATATTTTGCAATTTTTGGAAGTCCTTGAACTTGAGCATCTTTAGGATAATAATTCATTAACAAAACAACTACCGATTTACAACCCGGAACTAAAATGCGAGGATCAATACGTTTCTCAAAATTACGATTTAGGTAAGACATTTCACCCTGCTTGCCTTCACTTAACCAGGTTTGCATAAATATTGCATCCGCGCTTAGCTCTTGTGCTTTTGCAATGCCACAAGCATCAAAACCAATAGATAAAGCTGTTTGCTTGATGAAACTCATTATCAAAATTTTATGACTAAGCCTTTTAACTAAAGACTTTTTTTAATTTCATTTTCTAAAGTTTTGAAGTCGTAATCGCGTCCTACAATTAATCCTTTTCTGTTTAAAAGAAATAAGGTTGGTATTTTTTGAATATTATAGGATGCCACCACTTTGGAGTTAGGACCATTTTCATCGCGTACGCAAATCCAAGGTATGCTTTCAGTTGAGTTTTTCCAAAGTAAGATACTTCTATCCAACGAAACCTGATAAATTTCAAGTCCTTTTGCGCTATATTTATTGTACAAATCACGTAGTTCAAAGGTATACTGAACACTGTTTTCCATTTCATAAGATGAAAAATCAATTAAAACAACTTTTCCTTCATTCTCAGATAGTTTCCTAACTTGATCATTTTTATCTTTTAATTCAATATCAATATAACCTATCCCTGATTTTTCGACAATATCTGCCCAAGCTTGCTTGTTTTTTTCCTGACGTTCGGAAGTAATTGCATCCATTACCAAACTATAAATATTTTTACTACGTTCATATTCAGGCATAAAGGTATTATAAGCTGTTGCCACGGCAGCACAAAAAGGTCGGTCTTCTTTATTATAAGGTGAAAACAAGTAAGTATCGTTAATTTTTTGATATATTGCATAATAAGCAGCCGATGATCTTGGATTTTGTAGAATAAGTTTTTTAGCCATTTCCTTATGTATTTCTATTTCCTTCTCGATGGCTGAAACTTTAATAGTTCGTGCATCTGTAGTCAAATCCGGACTTAAATCATTTACTTTTCTTTGAATTTCTGTTAATGATTTCCGTAATTTCTGAATATCAATACTGGTTTGTGAACCTTCGATAATATAATTGCTAGAAAATTGGTTATTAGAGGCTTTGATGGTAATTTTTTCGCACGAATCGACAGAAAAATTGATTACTTTGTACCCTATTCGCAATCTATAAAAGTCAGGATATTCAGGTCTAGGACCTTTGAAACTAAAACTACCATCATCATCAAGTTTAATTGAATCAATTATAGTTGTTTTAATAAGTGCAGTATGTTCAAGATATAATATTTGATTTTTTGAATCAGTAATATTTCCCGAAACTTTAAATTTTGTTTTTGAATTACAAGCAGTTAAAAGTAGAACTGAAACAAGGAGAAAGAGGTATTTATTCATAATATTATTCGTTAAATTATACAGATTGCAAATATACAGTTATTTGATGTTTTATACAAATTCTAAATTTAGTTGATTGATAATTCAGCAGGCTTAAAAAAAAATCATGACTTTGAATAAACAAAGCCATGATGAGGACGAAAATTGTATTATTTAAATAGCAAGTAAATCGAAACTTCAAAAACCAACTTTTAAAGTTAGGCCAATTGGTGTAACTTCTTGATTATTAATAGTAAGCTGTGTTACATAAGGTTCAACATTGATACTTAATGATGAGGTTTTTTTACGTAAATCCTGAATGTACATATTATTTACTTTTGCAACTTTCACTGCATCTATAATTGAACAAATATTGATTACAAGTACTCCTCCCAATCCCAAAAACATAGTTCCAAGGCCTTTAGGTCTTGTATTACCATTCCCAACAGAACTTATAAATTGAGAAAAACCTATGCCGTAAACAACATAACCAGCCGCTGTGCCTCCTAAAAATGCTAAACCTCTACCTGTTTCACCTGATACCATTTGACCTAAACCGGGAACAAAAAAAGATGCTAATCCACAAATAGCAGGATTATTTGGGTCCCCAATTTCGGGTACATATTGGTGATAATCGTACTTTAGTTTATTTATCTCATATTTTTGTGCATTTAAATTAATATAGGAGATAAATAAAATAGAAATTAAAAATAGAAATGGGAGTTTCATAATAATTGATTTTAAATTGTTTGACAAATTAAATTGGAATTTTATTAAATTAAAAAATGCAAATATATAAAATTTATTTTACAATTAAAAAATAATTGAAGAACAATATTTATTAACAAATAAATTTATACGAAAATCGTTATGCATTATAAAAAAAATTGTAATAAGAGTTTAAACCGAAAACTTATTTTGAAACCCTTAAAATAAATCATTAAAAACTCAAAATAATAAAGAAATTTTTCTTTAATTGGGGTATTATTCTTATCTTTGCACCGAAATTTAAAAAATCAGAAACTTAATAAAAAATTATATGTCAAAAGTAACCGTAGTAGGCGCAGGAAATGTAGGCGCAACATGTGTAAATGTATTAGCATTTAACGAAGTAGCAAACGAAATTGTAATGTTAGATGTTAAAGAAGGCATTTCAGAAGGAAAAGCATTGGATATTATGCAAACTGCAACTTTGTTGGGTTTTGACTCAACTGTAGTAGGTTGTACCAGTGATTATGCTCAAACTGCTAATTCGGATGTGGTTGTTATCACTTCAGGAATTCCACGTAAACCAGGCATGACTCGTGAAGAATTAATTGGAGTAAATGCAGGAATCGTTAAATCTGTTTCTGAAAATATTTTGAAATACTCTCCAAATGCAATCATTGTAATAGTTAGTAACCCAATGGATACAATGACTTATTTAACATTGAAAACTACAGGTCTTCCAAAAAACAAAGTAATTGGAATGGGTGGAACACTTGACAGTTCACGTTTCAAATGTTATTTAAGCAAAGCTTTAAACGTTAATCCAAACGAACTTGAAGGCATGGTAATTGGTGGACATGGCGATACTACAATGATTCCTCTTACCCGTTTTGCTTCATACAAAGGCCGTTCAGTAGCTGATTTATTATCAAAAGAAGATTTGGCAAAAGTTGTTTCGGATACTATGGTTGGTGGAGCTACATTAACTGGCTTGTTAGGAACTTCGGCTTGGTATGCTCCAGGAGCTGCTGCAGCATATTTAGTTGAATCAATTATTCACAATCAAAAGAAAGTTATTCCTTGCTGTGTTTCATTAGAAGGTGAATATGGTCAAAACGATATTTGCATTGGCGTACCGGTAGTAATTGGCAAAAATGGTATTGAAGAAATACTCGATTACAAATTGAACGAAGAAGAAGCAGCCTTGTTTGCAAAAAGTGCAGCAGCTGTACGTTCTACAAACGATGTTTTGAAAGAAATTAATGTGCTATAAAATTGTAAGTGATAAATAAAATAAGTCGAAATAAAATTTATTTCGACTTATTTATTAATATCTTCTTTCTTACAAGAAAATATAGTTAAATAAACAAAAAAGAGTAAGGTAAAACAATTATATTCAATCATTTATTTTATCATTCTATAAAATAGTTCTATCTTTGTATCGAATATAATATTAAAAACATTACTATTATGACAACTGTTCAAACACACCGCTATCTTCAGCAATATTCCATCAAGCCTTCGATGCAACGCACTGCAGTAATGGAATATTTAATGCAAAATAAAATTCATCCTACCATTGATGAAATTTTCACTGCTTTGAGCCCAATAATGCCAACATTATCGAAAACAACTGTTTATAACACACTTGATTTGTTTGTTGAAAAGGGAGCTGTGCAAGTTTTAACTATTGATGAAAAAAATGCACGCTATGATGTTGATATATCAAAACATGCTCACTTTTTTTGCAAAAGTTGTGGTAAAGTACACGATATTTTTAATTTAAACTCTGAAATTTTTTCTTTACCCAACAGTCCATTGTTTACGATTAATTCTGTTGAAATATCATACAGTGGTATTTGCAACACCTGTAAAGGAAATTAATTTTTATAGTTCGTATTTTTTCGATAAAAGCACACTTTTTTAGTGTGCTTTTTTTTATTCAAAAAATTTAATAACTTTGGCATCGAATATTAAAATTTAAAAACACTTCCTCATATTATATTTAATATACTAAATAATAAAATCAAATGAAAAAAATCACATTAACATTTGCTGTTTTGCTATTTGCAAGCATACTTGCTGGACAAGCTAAAGTAAAAAAAGGTTTTGGTTTTGGTGCTTTACCGGCTATTTCTTACGATTCTGATTTGGGATTTCAGTATGGCGCTTTAGTAAATTTATATCATTACGGCGATGGTTCTCGATACCCCAAATACAATCATTCACTTTATCTTGAGTATTCGAGATATACAAAAGGAACCGGTATAAACCGGCTTATGTATGACTCTGAAACCTTAATTCCAAAGGTACGTACGACATTGGATATAACTTACCTGACCGACCAAATGATGGATTTTTATGGATTTAATGGTTATCAAAGTATATACGATGCTGAATTAAGTAAATCTACCCGTCATTTTTATAAAAATGAACGAAACATGTTTCGTGTTAAAGCTGACTTTCAGGGAAACTTCGGATCGTCAAAATTGGGTTGGGTAGCCGGCTATACATTTTACAATTTTGCAATAGATACTGTTGATATACAGAAACTTGAACTAAATGCCATTCAGGGTGGAACTTTGTTTCAACGATATATAAAAAATGGCTTGATTAGTGCAGACGAATCGAATGGAGGAAGTATAAATTATCTGAAATTGGGACTAAAATACGATTCACGCGATCAGCGAGCCTGCCCAATGAAAGGTATTTGGACTGAAGCGGTAATACAAACAGCACCTGGATTTATAAATGAATATGCGCATACTAAATTTGCTTTAATACATCGACAGTATTTTACTTTGATGAAAGATATGTCATTAGCATATCGAATTGATTATCAGACTACAGTAGGTAAAGGTCATGTGCCATTTTATGCTCAACCTTTATTGATAACCAGTTTTCTGACAGCTGCATCCAACCAAGGTATGGGAGGAAAAAATTCTATTCGCGGCGTTTTAAGAAATCGTGTAGTGGGTGATGCTGTGGGTTTTGGTAATTTTGAATTCAGGTATAAATTTTTGCGTTTCGAGTGGTTGAAACAAAATTTTTACCTGGGAACAAACATTTTCTTTGATTCAGGAATAATTCTAAAACCAATTGAAATTTCAGGTAGTTTAACCCAAAATCAAAAATCAGCACTTTATTTAAACGATTTTCAAAAAGGTAAATTTCATTCGGGTGCCGGTATTGGTTTAAAAATTGGATGGAACGAAAACTTTGTAATTTCTGCTGATTTTGGAAAAGCATTTAATAAACAAGACGGTAACACCGGAATGTATATCGGGTTAAATTATTTATTTTAGTAATTAATTATCCAATTTCAAAGACAGGATGAAAGGGTTTCACTTTTTAAAAATAAAATGTGAAAAACCATTTTATCCTGTTTTTTTTATAATCTACTTCTAAATGTATTTAACATTATATCTTATATCACTCACTATATTAGTGCTTTACGTACTGCTTGTTATTATATTTATAACAGGCTGGAATAGTATACCTCAAAACATAAAATCTGAAAATATAAACAACATAAAAACTTCTGTAATAGTTGCATGTAAAAACGAAGAACTGAATTTAGGAAATCTAATAAATGCATTAAAGAAACAAAGTGAATCAGATTTTGAATTGATTTTGGTAAACGACCATTCAACTGATTCTACCAATGAAATTATAAAGTCGGCTGTAAAAGATTTTTACAATATAAAAATCATGGATTCATATAAAACAGGTAAAAAAAATGCTTTAAAAGAGGGAATTAGCAAAGCTAGAGGAGAACTAATAATTACTACAGATGCCGATTGTGTGCCGGCTAATACCTGGATTGAAAGTGTAATCAACTTTTATTCAAACACTTATAACGATTTAATAATTGGACCGGTTGTAATTAAATCAGATAAATCATTATTTTCAAAACTTCAAAAAATTGAATTTGCCAGCTTAGTCGCATCAGGAGCTGGAGCAGCCGGAGTGGGTATGCCAATTATGTGTAATGGTGCGAATTTAGCATTTACTAAAGCTGCTTGGTTAGAAAGTAGCAAGGATTTACACGAAGATGAAATATCCGGGGATGATGTTTTTTTACTACTCAGCATAAAAAAAAGAAAGGGCAAAATCGGATTTCTAAAATCGGCAGAAGCGATGGTTACTACCAATTCTGTCAATAATTTAACTGATTTTACAAATCAAAGAAAACGCTGGGCTTCAAAATCGAAAAAATATACTGATAAACACATTATTATCAGTGCATTAATTGTATTTGTGATTTGTGTTATCGAAATTGTGATATTTGCAATATCATTTCTTGATTATCAATACTTCAAATTATTTTTTATTGTTTTTGGTATTAAATTCCTTGCTGATTATATTTTTCTTGATAAAATTTCAGGCTTTTTTAAATTAGAAAATTTCAGAAAAGATGCATTTATACTTTCTGTTGTATATCCGTTTTATATTGTTTATACGGCTGCATCAGGTATATTTGAACAAAATATTAAATGGAAATAGAAAATATTAAATTAAAGCTGTAACATAATAGTAAATCATAAAACCGGCTACAACAAGTTTAGAAACTGTACCAATAATAAATCCCAAAAATGCTCCAAATGCAGCCCGAACAGCATCTTTCGTGTTTTTATTGGCAGATAATTCTCCAATTAATGCGCCCACAAAAGGGCCAAGAATTATTCCCAAAGGGCCAAGAAACATACCGGCAATTAATCCTAAGGTACTTCCCCAAACACCGCGCTTTGATCCTCCAAATTTTTTAGTGCCCCAAATAGGAATTACAGCATCAAAAATTTGGATGAAAATTACAATTACTGCCCATAATATCAAAAAGTTGGATGTAAATTCAACCTTTTGAGTAAAATGGAGAATTACTAAACCCAAATAACTCAAAGGTGCTCCGGGAAGTATGGGTAAAACCGAACCTAAAAAACCAATAATTACAAAAATTCCGGCAATTATAATTAAAAATAAATCCATAAAATGTATCGTTTAAAATAAAAAACAACTAGTCAGATTCCCAATCCAGGCCCCCTAACCCCCTAAAGGGGGAATATTGTAGGGAACCTGCGGTGTGTAAAAAAAGATTTTCTCAGTAAAGATATATAATTTACTCAAATGCTGGAATTTTTTACACTTAAGATGTCAACTTTTTTATTAAAAAAATTGTCTTTGCATTTAAAAATGTAACTCACAACAAATCCAATAGTGTATAACATTGATTTTTTAAGAGAACTCCTAATGAAAATAACACTTAATATGTCAAAAATTGATATTTAATTATTCATTTAAAAATTAAATAACGCTCTAGAACTCCCCTTTTGGGGGTTGGGGGGCTAAGTATTTTATAAGAACATTTTAAACAGCATTTATGTTTGAAAAAAAAATATTGTTACTTTAAAAAGTCTGCCGCATATGAAAAAACTTTTTCAAAAGCTTGATTTACAGCTTCTTTTTGATGTGCTGGAATTGAAGCAGGAAAAGGATTCTCGTGACAATATTCGTACTCAAAATCTAACAAATCAATTCGCGAATTACTAAGTTCATGACCCAAAGCATCTTTAACTCCAGCGTATGGTATGACCTTATCTTTTTTTAATGAAATTCCTGATAATCTATTTCCCATACTTTGAAAATAAGCTTCTCTTTCATGCTTTAAATGTTCGGGTGCAATCATACTAAAAAAAGCACTTCTTATTTTTTGATCATCTTTAATTATTGAGTTTTGGATTAAAAACTCTTCGCTGTAATATGCTAAAAGCTTTTCGAAGGCAACTTTATCCATAATTAACCTTGTTTTACCAACCATGGCACTAAAAATACTTCCACCACACAACATAAACAGTTTTGAGTCAGTAAACAAAGATACCGGGTTCGATAAAAATGCAACTTGCGAAAGTAATGCACCGATAGAATATGCAAAAACATCTATTTTCGTATTTGCTTTAAAAAATGGATGATCTCCATTTTTAATTGCTGAAAGTAGATTCTCTAAATCTTTTATACTTTGCAAACCAGAACTGTAAAACCTATTTGGATTTTGCGTAATACGTTCACTTAAAGCTACATTGGCAAAGCTTAAAGTTCTATCCTGACCATAAATTTCTTGTCGAATATCAAAAGCATTTTTTACTGAGCGTGGATTCGACCACATTCCGGGACTTCTATTAATGTGATAAGCCAATGGAAAAAGAATTACAGCTTTACCGGTTTTTTTGCATAAGTATTCAGCCCAAGTGAGGTATTTATTCCAATTTCTTTCATTCAGTCCATGTATTAACAAAATTGCATTGTCCATTTTTTGCAGCTGACGAGGTACAAAAACAGGGTAAGAAAATAAGTTGTTTTCATGAATTTCATCACTAAAAACATTATCGCAATTGCTCTTATTATTCAAATTGTGAAAATTACTTTGAAAAGAACAAAACCGGATATCAATCAAAGTTTGATTTAGCTTTGTATCAACACCCAATTTGAAAATATCATTCAATTCATGGAAACGATTAATGTAATTCATAGATAATCAATGTTTAGCATTTGAAATGCAAAATAAAGAATTTACTTTATGAGATAAAAACATAAGGTTAAATGAATGGTCTTTTGGTACTATTTTGTGATTGGTGGGGTAAGAATTTAAATATTGGGACAAAAAAAAGTAAGCTTGGGAGAAACTTTTGTTTGAATGATAAGAATAGTTTACTTTTGTGTTCTAAAATTCAAAACAGGAGCAAATGAATTCAAAAATTCCATCCTATCTATATGAAAGGAGTAATATCAACAGATTGATATTATTTACTGCCATTTTTGCTTTATTGTTTATTAATATTTTTCAGCCCTTCAACTCCCGTGGTTGGTATCCCAATATTACGGATTTTAAATACTTTTTCTTTTCAAGTTTAATAATACTCACAGGCATGTTAGTGGTTGTGGTAAGTAGAATTATCATGTTGAGGTTTTCAAAAACACATGAGTTATTATATTGGCAATTTGGATTATTTATACTGGTCGAAGTACTTTCTATGTCCTTGTTTTATACCTTATTTGCAAAGTTTTTTCCACGTATAGGAACAGAACGTGATATTTATGAGGTTTTTTTACAATCGGCAAAAAACACAGCTTGGGTTCTTTTACTTCCTTACTCTATTTTGTGGCTCTATTTCTCATGGCGCGAAAAAAATATTATGCTTGAAAAACTGGCCATCGAGGAAAATAAGACTGAAATTAACAAAAAACCAATGATTGCTTTCCCTGACGAAAAGGGTGAAATAAAAATTTCTATTGTACTTGAAAATTTACTATATGTTGACTCTGCAGATAATTATGCTACAATTCATTATCTGAATAAGTCAAAATTATCGCATTATCTTATCCGCAATTCACTAAAATGGATGGATGAAAATTTGACTAAAAACAGTTCATTGGTTCGCTGTCATAGATCGTATATTGTTAATTTAGATAAGGTAAAAGTGTTGCGTAAAACCAAAGAAGGCATTTTTTTAGAAATGGATGCCATAAACACACCCGATATACCGGTTTCTAAAACATATTACGAAAAATTTATGGCAAAATTTTCGCAATATTCTGTTTGAGTCCTTTATCTTATTTAAAACTTTTTTTTACTAAAACTGTGAAATGAATATTCTAAACATTTTTAAATCAAAACCTTATAACATAGGTATTGCTCTGAGCGGTGGTGGAATAAAAGGTTTATGCCATGCCGGTGTACTAAAAGCCCTAGAAGAAAGTGGGATAAAACCTGATATTATTTCGGGTGTAAGTGCGGGTGCTGTAGTAGGTGCGCTTTATGCCGATGGTTATAGTCCTGACGAAATAGGAACCTTGTTTGAAGATATAAGTTTCAGACAAATGACAAGTTTACGTATACCAGATGGAGGAATATTCAGAATAGATGCTTTTGAGAATTTTATGAAAAAACATTTAAAGGCAAAGACCTTCGAAGATCTAAAAATTCCATTGAGAATTGTTGCTACAAATCTGGATAAAGGCCAAAGTGAATGTTTTTCAAGTGGTGAATTAATTAATCCTATAATAGCATCGTGCAGCATTCCTGTTCTTTTTACTCCCAAAAAACTTAATGGTCATAACTATGTTGATGGAGGAGTGCTTAAAAACTTCCCTGTTTCAACTATACGCAACGATTGCGAGAAAATAATAGGTATCAATGCCAGCCCTCTGGTTGCAGATGAATATAAGCTCTCGTTGATGAATGTTGCCATGCGTACATATCACTTTATGTTCAAGGCCAATATATTTGCTGATAAAGAATTGTGTGATTTGTTGATTGAACCTGTAGATATGGGAAATTACGATATTTTTGATATCGACAAAGGACGAGAAATTTTTGAATTGGGTTATACAAGCACTAAACAATTATTGGAACTAAAAATGTTAGAAAAATAATTTACACTATTTTTCCATTGTCTTTAAACCAGTTAATGGCTTCATTTATAGCTGAATGAATTGGTTTTTGTGGCATAGCTAATTGAGTAACAGCTTTTTCATTTTTATAATATTCCTGTACAATCAATTGGTTCAAATTCATACTGCATATTTCTGTTTTTATCCCAAATAATCTTATTACGTCACCAATTTTAGCTATCATTACAAGTAAAAATGTTGGTAAAATTATTATTTTTTGATTGTAGCCCCCTACCCTACTCTGCAACTCGTAAAATTCTTTAAATGAGAGATTTACTCCTGATGCTAAATAACGATGTCCATTATTTCCCATTGTTAATGCATTGCAAATGGCAGTTGCAACATCACTCACTGCCACAAAATTTTTACCACCACTGGGAACAAAATTAAACCTTTTTTTATACCCCATCAATATCAGTTTTCCTGAACTGGGTTTGGTATCGTGCGAACCTATCATAAATGTTGGATTAATTATAATTACATGTCTATCAGGCATTTTTGATGCTTCTATAAATAACTTTTCAGCCTCCAATTTGCTTTGCGCATAAAATGATTTTGAAAAAGGAAAATCTATGTGATTAAATTCATCTGCAATATTATTAAGACTTCCATGACCAATTGTATTAGCAGTGCTAACAAATACTATTTTTTTAATATTTTGTTCGTTGGCTACTTTAATAATCGTGGCTGAGCCATCTACATTTATTTTGCTGTAGTCATTATAATAAAGTAAATTTGTAGACGTAAGAGCTGCAATATGTATGATAGCATCGCAAGCTTCTGAAGCCTTTTTTAATGTTTCATAATCTGTAAAATTACCTATAACCAATTCAATATTAGATAAATCAAAATAAATTTCACGATTCCCACGTAGTAATACTTTAATGTCACAATACATTTTTTGTAATTGCATTACCACATGATGTCCTAATAAGCCATTTGCTCCTGTAATTAATACTTTCATTATAAATAATTTTTATTATTACAAAAGTAATACAAGTTTGAATTTATAATAAGATTTTACTTTTAAATAAGCCATAATTATTATCTTTGCAATCCGAAAATATTTTAAAATGAAAAAAATAATATTATTGACCGGTGCAAGTGCCGGAATAGGCAAAGCAACAGCTGAACTATTGATGAAACAAGGTTGTATTGTTTATGGTGTTTCAAGAAGCGGTTGTGAACTACAAAATGATGTACTTTCAAAAGGTAAAATAATTCCAATAAAAATGGATGTAAATAACGAAAATGACATTCGAAATATTCTTAAACAAATAATTGAAACTTATGGTCAAATAGATGCTGTAATTGCAAATGCAGGAAATGGAATATGTGGCTCTGTAGAGGAAACTAACATAGAAGAAGTGCGATATCAGTTTGAAACCAATTTTTTTGGTGTTGTTAAAACAATAAATGCTTGTTTACCCATCTTCAGATCACAGGGTTTTGGCAAAATAATTACAGTTTCCTCATTAGCAGGTATAATTCCAATTCCTTTTCAAACATTTTATTCTTCAGTAAAAGCAGCTTTAATGCTGTATATGAATGGATTATCAATTGAAGTTAAACCTTTTGGAATACAATGTTGTACCATACTTCCCGGCGATACAAAAACCGGATTTACAGCTGCAAGAAAATATTCTTTTGCTTCACAAAACGAAAAATCACCTTATTTAAAAAGGATGAAAAAATCTGTGAGCCAAATGGAAAAAGATGAACAAAATGGAATGAGTGCTTATGCAGTAGCAAAACCTATAGTAAGACAGGTTATGAATAAACGAATGCATACTTTTTATGTTACCGGAATTATGAATCAAGTTTATTATCACTTATTCAATGTATTACCTACAAACTTTCGTTTATGGATAATTGCTAAAATTTATGGATAATTTAATTGGCAAAACATATCAACAATGTGTTGAAAAGTGTTGATAGTTACCTCGAAAATAATGAAAACTTAAGTTGCAATAATGGAAACAAAAATTCATATACTATTATAATTGGATTAACCTAAAAACTTAATCCTTTTTTTTATATCTCTTTTTAACCCCTTTTACTAAGTTATTAGCATAGCATTTACAGAAAAGTTTCTAACTTTGCAGTTATAAACACAGTGTTGATAAAGTTGGTATTTGTTTGTATTTCAGTAAAAATGAATAATTAAATTTGTTCATAGTAAATTACCTAAAATGTATAACTTAATAAACAAGCATTAATCAATTTTTTTATCAACCTTATCAACACCCTATTATTATCTTTATAAGTTTTTTGATTGAAAAATAAAAAAAAGAATATAATAATGTTTTGTTTGAAAACTTCTTTGAAAAACAATTAATTTTAAATGAATAAAAATGAACTTATATCGGAAATTATCCGACTTAAAAAAGAAAAAAATGCAGTTATAATGGCTCATTATTACCAAATGGGTGATATACAAGATATTGCAGATGTAATAGGCGATAGTTTAGCATTGGCACAACAAGCTGCCAAAACCGATGCTGATATCATTGTACTCTGTGGTGTGCATTTTATGGGAGAAACTGCCAAAATTCTTTCACCAACCAAAAAAGTTTTGGTACCGGATATGAATGCTGGTTGTTCTTTGGCCGATAGTTGCCCTGCTGACGCTTTTGAAGCATTTACTAAAGCTCACCCTGATCATACAGTAATATCTTACGTAAATACCACAGCGGCCGTTAAAGCGCTTACTGATGTTGTTGTAACATCGACCAATGCAAAAAAAATTGTAGATCAATTCCCCAAAGATGCCAAATTAATTTTTGGACCCGATAGAAATTTAGGAAATTATATCAATAGTGTAACGGGTAGAAATATGTTATTATGGGATGGAGCATGCCATGTTCATGAGCAATTTTCTGTTGAAAAATTGGTAAAATTAAAAGCTGAACATCCAGAAGCAAAAGTTTTAGCACATCCTGAGTGTAAACGACCTTTATTGTTAATGGCTGATTTTATTGGAAGTACACAAGCTTTGCTTAATTATACAATAAATTCAGAAGCAAATTCATTTTTAGTAGCTACAGAAAGTGGTATTTTACATGAAATGCAGAAGAAAAGCCCTGATAAAGAGTTTATTCCTGTACCACCAAACGATAGTACTTGTGCATGTAACGAATGTAATTTTATGCGTTTGAATACACTAGAAAAACTATATATGTGTTTATTGAATGAATCGCCTGAAATTTTGGTTGATGAGGAAGTAAGATTGAAGGCCGTAAAACCAATTTTGAGAATGTTGGAAATGAGCTAAATTTTAAATACTAACCTATAAATATTACACTAATGAATAAAACAAAATTTATATTTTTAATAATATTATTTTTCAATTTCAATTTATATTCTCAATTTTCTTTAAAAGTTGAAATTACTGGTATGCGTAATAACAACGGAAATGTGCTTTATGAACTTTTCGATGCAAATCAAAAAAGTTTAAAAATTGGTTCGATTGATATAACAAACAATAAATGTATAGTTTTGTTTGAAAATTTAAAGCCTGCTAAATATGGATTTAATTTTATTCATGATGAGAATAAAAATAAAAAGTTAGACACCAAAATGCTTTTTATACCAAAAGAAGGTTATGGATATTCCAATAATCCAAATGCTAAATTTGGTCCACCGGCTTTTGATAAATGGGTATTTGAAGTAAAGGATAATACAAATTTATATTGTAAAATTTTCTATTTAACTTTTTAGATTATTATAAATCTTATTTAGATTGATATTCTATTTTAAAAAGTTTATCGTTTCTTCTAATTAACTCATTGGTTTTCATTGAAAAATAAGTTCCTTTTTCTACTTTATCAACTGGTTCTAATTTTACGCGGATTTCTTTTACTGTATCTTCGTAAGCTCCGGTTGTTTCACCTGTAATCAAAATTTCGTTGCCCACTTCAAGGTATTGTGCTTCTAGTAAAAATTCGGCTACACCTAGTTTTTGAAAGAAATTTGTACATTTGCCCACATATATTTTTTTGTGTGTAGCTTCAGAGCCGTAGTTGTTACTCCATTCGCCAAGTCGCTGTCCGAGGTAATAGCCGTTCCAAAATCCACGATTAAAAACTTTGCTGAGTTGCTTATTCCAATTATCTTTTTTCTCGTCTGTAAAGGTTCCATTTAGTACAGATTCAATGGCTTCTTTGTAGCAGGTTACTACTGTTTTTACATATTCAGCACCACGGGCTCGGCCTTCAATTTTAAAAACACGTACTCCTGCATTCATCATTTCATCAATAAAACCTATTGTTTTCAGGTCTTTCGGCGACATGATATATTCATTATCAATTTCCAGTTCAATTTCTGAATCTTTATCCTTTACAGTATAACCACGCCTACAAATTTGATTGCATGCACCACGATTGGCTGACACATTTTTTTCGTGCAGACTCAGATAACATTTACCGGAAACGGCCATGCAAAGTGCTCCATGACAAAACATTTCAATACGTATAAGTTCGCCATTTTTTCCACGGATATTATCGTTGATTATTGCCTGATAAATTTCAGAAACCTGCTCCATATTCAATTCACGTGCCAACACAACCACATCGGCAAATTGTGCATAAAACTTCAAAGCTTCAACATTTGAAATATTCAATTGTGTAGAAAGATGCACCTCCACTCCTATCTGATTGGCATACATCAAAGCTGAAACATCGGCTGCAATAATAGCTGAAACTTCAACTTCTTTAGCCACATCAATTATTTCACGCATTAATGTTAAGTCATTATCATACAAAATCGTATTGACAGTAAGATAGCTTTTTACATTATTTTCTTTGCATATACGCACAATTTCTCGCAAATCTTCAGTAGAAAAGTTTGAACTCGATTTGGCACGCATATTTAATTTTTCAATGCCAAAATATACTGAATTGGCACCTGCTTTTATTGCTGCTGAAAGGCTTTCCCACGAGCCTGCAGGAGCCATAATTTCGAAGGCAGACTTGCCCCCCCACCCCCTAAAGGGGGAGTTGGAGTTAGTATTGTTATTATTGTTTGTAGTAACTGTATTCATTGATTTTAAATAATTAGTATAATAATTTAATTCCCTCTTTAGGGGGTTAGGGGGCAGATTTATTAAAATTTGGTGTTAATATTTCTACCGGAAAACTTATTCCAAGTCTAATTTGCTGATACGGAAAATCTTTTATACCATATTGATATTGAGTAAAATAACTCATATTTTCTGTCAAAAAACTTAGTTTAGCAGCGTAAACCAAAGGTGCATCACCATAGTCTGAACCGTAGTTGACATTGGTATGCATCCATCCCCAATAACCTGAAAGTGTGTTATCGATTTTCCATTTATTATTTCCGATTATTAATTTCACACCATACATTGGAGCATCATTTTGTCGGCTTCCTGTTGTTTCCCAACAGAGAAATCCAAGGTTACCAACAGTGCGAATTTCGTTAATAAATTTGTTTTTAGTATAGTATGATTTAGCAATTTCTACATCAAAATAATAACCCGGAGTATCAAAATAACGTCTTTCGTTGAAATTTGTTCCTGAAGCTGTTTTTAATGTTGAATTTAAAATTATGGCAGGTGCAAATATTTTTTCTTTTAATAATGAAATTCTGGTTTGTACATAAAAATCGCCTGAGGCTTTTCCTTTTATATTTCCATTCATTGCACGAGCTATACTTACAGCTTCGGTAACTTCATAGTTTTCAAAAGCAGTATTCCATATTTTAAATGAAACGCGGTCGGGTAGGAGTGGTATCTCAATTTTGTAATAGGCATTTGTAGTAATATCACCATAACCAAAATAATAATCGCCCATTAAACTAATGGTTGTTTTTAAAGGAATGCGTGCATCGGTAAATTCCGGAATAGGATTGGCATTAGGACCAAACCAAGCTGGAGAATATTTAACCTGTGCATTTATTGTAATTGTTATACTGAGTATTAGATATAATGTAATTTTACAGTTCATTTCCTCTTTAATTCCTCTTTAATTTTTAAGTACAAAAGTAATAAAAATAAGTGATTTTTTTTTTATTGAACAATTAACGTTGAAAATGAGTTTATTATAATCTGCAATTATTATATATCATTGAATATTTATAACTTTGCAACCATTTTGAATAAATATGAAGATTTCAAATATAGAATTTCCCGAAAAACCACTTTTTTTGGCTCCAATGGAGGACGTAACCGATCCTGCTTTTCGTCTGTTATGTAAACGTTTTGGAGCAGATATGCTTTATACTGAGTTTGTTTCGTCCGAAGCATTAATTCGTGATGTAAATCGTACCAAACAAAAACTAACAATTTATCCCGAAGAGCGCCCAATTGCTATTCAGATTTATGGACATGATCCGGTATCTATGGCCGAAGCTGCAAGAATTGCATCGGAAGCCCAACCGGACTTAATTGACATTAATTTTGGTTGTCCTGTAAAAAAAGTTGCAGGCAAAGGGGCAGGAGCAGGGTTATTGCGTGATATTCCACGTATGTTGGAAATAACAAAACAAGTAGTTAATGTTACCAAATTACCGGTAACTGCAAAAACACGTTTAGGTTGGGATGATGACAACAAAATTATTGTAGATTTAGCTGAGCAGTTGCAAGATTGTGGTATCCAAGCATTAACAATTCATGGACGAACGCGCTCACAAATGTATAAAGGAGATGCTGATTGGACATTAATTGGTGATGTAAAGAATAATCAACGTATGCAAATTCCAATTATTGGAAATGGTGATGTTACAACTCCTGTACGTGCTTTGGAATGTTTCAATCGTTATGGTGTAGATGCTGTAATGATAGGACGTGGATCAATAGGTCGTCCTTGGATTTTTGATGAGATAAAGCATTATTTTAATACAGGTGAAATTATCCAAGCGCTGTCATTTGATGAGCAAAAAGCAATTTTAAAAGAACATGTTATTGCATCGGTTTTTTGGCTTGATATTGATGATGCTGTTTCAATTGATTCTGTAAAAGATAAACGTCTAAAAGGTATTATCCATAGTCGCAGACATTTAGCATCTACTCCGGTTTTCAAAGGAATTCCAAACTTTAAAGAAACACGTATTGCTATGTTACGTGCTGAAACACTGAATGAATTATTTGGTATAATAGATTCTGTTGAAGAACCTTTAAGCGCTTCAGATAAATCGGAATAAAATGAGATTAATAAAATTACTTTTAATACTTTTAATAATATAACACAACTCATTATGTATAAACAATTTAAAAATCGATTCTTTTTTCCCTTTTCAGGGTTAGGGGTTTTCTTATTAATTCTATTTATGACTACATCTTGCAATAAAGCAAACAAATTAACTTCAGGGATTGACCCGAAAAACCTTGACACAACTGCCATCCCCGGTGCTGATTTTTATCAGTATGCATGTGGTGGTTGGATGAAAAACAACCCATTAACCGGAGAGTATTCACGTTTTGGAAGTTTTGATAAATTGGCCGAAAATAACCGCAAACAATTGCGAGAATTAATTGAAGAAATTGCATCAAAACCTGCTGATAAAGGTACTGTTGAACAGAAAATAGGCGATTTGTATAATTTAGCCATGGATAGTGTTAAATTGAATAAAGACGGAATTAAACCTGTTGAAAATCAAATAAATACTATAGGTGGAATAAAATCTATACAGGATCTATCAAAACTTTTACCAGAACTATTACAAAGCGATGTGGATGCTTTTTTCACTCTTTATGTTGATGCTGATCCAATGAACAGTAATCAATACTTGGTTCAAACATATCAAAGTGGTATAAGTTTAGGAGAACGTGAATATTATCTTGATAACGATGCTCAAACAACCAATATACGCAATAAATACAAAGAACATGTGATAAAGATGTTCCAACTTTTTGGTTTTTCTGAGACCGTGGCAAAACAAAACATGGAATCAGTGCTAAAAATTGAAACACGTTTAGCATCAGCTGCTTATGATCAAATAAAACTGCGCGACCCACATGCGAATTATAATAAAATGACCATTACCGAATTACAGAAACTAGTTCCTTCCATCAATTGGAATGTTTATTTAAAAGGTTTGGGTGTTGATCAGATTATAAATATCAGTGTTTCACAAAAAGAATCATTGATAGAAGTAGGCAATATAATTGCTACTGAGCCCTTAGCCACACAAATTGCATATTTACAATGGAAAGTAATAGATGGAGCAGCAGGATATTTGAGCGATGATATTTCAGCTCAAAACTTTGATTTTTATGGTAAAACTTTATCCGGAAAACAAGAACAGACTCCACGCTGGAAAAGAGCAGTGTCTAATGTTGATGCTGTTTTGGGTGAAGCGGTAGGGCAGATGTATGTAAAAAAATACTTTCCGGCAGAATCTAAAGAACGTATGATAAAATTGGTTCATAATTTACAGGAATCTTTGGGCGAACGTATAAATGCATTGCCTTGGATGGGTGATTCTACCAAAATGAAAGCAATTGAAAAGTTAAATACTTTCCATGTAAAAATTGGTTATCCCGATAAATGGAGAGAATATAAGGATTTAGATATAAGCAAAGATTCATATTACGCTAATATACAACGTGCTAATCGTTTTGAAAGTGCCTATATGTTTGCAAAGGCTGCTCGTAATCAAGTGGATAAAGATGAATGGTTTATGACTCCGCAAACCGTGAATGCCTATTACAATCCTTCAACCAATGAAATTTGTTTTCCGGCCGGAATTTTGCAGTATCCGTTTTTTGATATGAAAGCCGATGATGCTTTCAATTATGGTGCTATTGGTGTGGTAATTGGACATGAAATGACTCATGGTTTTGACGATCAAGGATGTCAGTTCGATAAAGATGGTAATCTTAAAAATTGGTGGACTGAACAAGATAAGAAAAACTTTGATGCTCGTGCCAAAGGCTTGGCCGATTATTTTGATGCTATTGAGGTCGCACCAGGAACAAAAGCAAATGGTAAATTTACTTTAGGAGAAAACATAGCTGATCATGGTGGTTTGCAAGTTTCATTTCAAGCTTTCAAAAAAGCCACTAACGAATCTCCTTTGACCGATGTTGATGGCTTTACACCTGAGCAACGTTTCTTTTTATCATACTCCAATGTTTGGGCCGGAAATATCCGTCCTGAAGAGATTTTAGTACTAACTAAGTCAGACCCTCACTCGTTGGGTAAATGGCGCGTGAACGGCGCTTTACCGCAGATTGCGGCATGGTATGCAGCTTTTGATATTAAGGCTTCCGATGCAATGTATGTAACACCTGAAAATAGGGTAAGTATTTGGTAAAATAAATATAAATGACAGAGTCGTAACTCTGTCATCCCGAAAAAAATGACAGAGTCTAAACCCTGTCATCCCCTCCGTAAAAAGGCAGAATGTTGAATTCTGCCTTTATTTTTTATTAATTTGTAACGAAAGTATAGGGCACATCAGGTGTACCAAAATTTTCGTTACCAATAAATTGCTTATTTGTTAATGTGAGATTGTAAATTTGATTGGTACTTACCTGATAGTATTTAAAATTAAGAATTTCGTTACTGGTTTGATTTCCACCAATAATTAAGAAAAACACTGGATTACCGCCAATGTTTACTATTGTTCCTTTACCACGACATTCTGTTCCAACAAATGCGGCTATTTCATCACCTGCAACTAATGATTGTATTGCTCCTCCTTTTGATATATTGGCAATATAGGTCATGGTTAAACTATAATTGTTGGTACTTGTCCAATTTGGTTTTTGATCTGTATTTAATCCCATAATACCCTGATTTACTGTAATATATTTTGATGACAAACCAGTACAATTAACAGATATGGTTGCTATACGAGCTGTTGAACCCGAGTTTTCAGAAGCAGTTAAGTTGATGGTTTTATTGCCATAGCCGGAACTAACATCGGGAACTAACCAACTCTGATTACTACTTAAGGTCCACTGTACATTTGAATTTATATCGAACTGAGCAGTACTATTTTGATTGTAGTTTATGTTTAAAGTATTGGTTGAAACATTCAAATTACTTATTTGAGAAAAAAGCATATCCACATAAGCTTTGTTTACTGCATCTGTATTATTTACAGGTGATGCCACATTGGTAATTGTTGTTGAGTTTGCATTAACTGTTCCCTTAACACTACCCGAAGCATGGGAATACAAAGCGTAAGGTACTGATAATAATTGAGATGTTCCCATTGCTATTCCATCGACAGTTATTTTGATAAAGTATGTATTAGTTCCCCAATTTATATTGGCTAATCCTGTGGTGTTAACGCTACCAATGTTAAGGTTAATAAGCCCCTGAACGGTTGTAGTTACATTATGTGTTTCAGTAAAAACATTATTGCCATTGATATTTGCCTCCAAAATATCGACAACAATTGTTTTGTTTACCGTACTCAATATCGTTCCACTAGCATCGCGCAAAATAGCTTGATATTTGAATTGATTCGGGGTTTGTGCCACAATACTCAACGTTCCGAGTAATATTGTTATTAATACGCAAAATTTCTTCATAATCTAATAATTTTTAATGTTTGTAATGTTTTGCTGTTTTGCTTTATGCAAATAAAATATGTTCCTTTTTTAAAAGCATTAAATGACACTTTGGTGTTATTACTTTTAATTTTATTTACCACCAAGTATTTTCCCAATATATCAGATATTGTATATTCTAAATCATTGATAAATAAATTATTAATACTAATTTGAATAAAATCAGAAGTAGGATTTGGAAATACAGCAATATTGGCTGGAAATATTTTTGTGTTTTCTACTGATGTTACTGTTTTTTTATAATCTGCTTGATGAAAACCTTGTGTTAATGTAATTTCCAGACCGTCGTAGGTTTCTGTTTGAAGTTCGCCCAAAGTCCAATCCAATTGAAAATTTGAATTTTTAAAGCTTTCACCGGATGTTGCAATTACTTGATAAATAGAGTTTTGTGAATAAATTGTATAACTTATACAAAGTAAAACAATTATCAATAGCATGATTTTTTTCATTTTTTAATTACATTGAATTATTACTAAACTTTGTCCCGAAAGTAATCTTGCTTTCGGAACAAGAGAAGCATCTATTTTTTAATTATTTTTCTCAAATACAATTGTCCATCAATGTTGATTTTAACAAGGTAGATTCCACTTTCAATTGATTCTAAGTTGAATATTTTTTCAAAGTAATTATCAATCGTATTAAAACTACCGGTTTCAATGATGATTTTACCTAATAAATCTACGACTTGAATACTTATCTTTTCAAACTTATTTGTATTTATTTGGAGTCTCATTTCCTTGTCTACAGGGTTTGGATAAGTGCTTATTCCAATATTTTCATTTATTGAATTAATAGCTGTTGTATTGGAGTTAAAGTTGAGTGAATAGGGTGATTTAAGACTTCCAATCACGTTATTACCTACAAATTGAATCAAATCGGTTGATTTAGCTATTATTTTAGCATCGCGTTCCAATTCAAAATGAATTAACGATTCATTGGCAGCACTTAAATTGACAAAAATAAGTGGTTTTTGAATATTCACATTTGCACCTAATTGATTTGCCGATACAAGTTCAGAGCCGCAATAACCTAATATCCAATCATTTGAATTTAAACCGGCTTTATAGTCAACATTAGCTATAACATTCATTGTTTCGGAATATTTTCCCGGTTCCACTCTTGATTGTTGAGCTGCAACAACATTTTGTCTGCGAATTAGTAGTGCATTTGCCTGATTAGCAGGATATGAAAATTCAGTATTTGCATTACTCGATCGATATAACATATAACCTTTACCGGGTTCTAAATATGTCAAATCTCCAATCCAACCTACATAAGGATCGTACACACTAAATGCACTCTGAGCTTTCAAAATATCATTTTCTGAAGCTAGGTAACCTGCAAAAGCTTCTGTAGTTGATATATTTCTTGATGGCAAGTAACTTATGTAATTCCATCTTTGACCATTAACACCAATTTTCACACTTGTAGGGTCAATTACTGTCCCTGCAATACTTAAACTTTGTGCTGTTGATGATTTGATTAAATACATCGATTTGTTATTTAGACCACCTGTTGCAGTTAAACTTCCAATCCAACTTCTAGTATTTTCAGAATATGCATCAAATGCTCCACCGTTTCCGTTATCTTTTATTAAATCTCCCGATTTTGCTACCATGCCACTCAATGCAGTTTGTACTGAAGATAAATCGGGCGATGCTACTTGAATTGAAATCCAGCTCCATCCATTATTTAATTGTGTAGTTTGATAAATTTCATCTTTTGCTGAAATAACAACCGGATTTGATGGTAAACCTTTTAAATCGTTGTTAATAAAATAGATAGGGTCAACGGTTTTTCCGTTAAATATTTTACCTGAACTTGCATCAAATATCTTAAATATCAGCTTGTTATTTTGTGATATATCATTCGCATATATCTTTAAGTAAAGTAAATATTTATTTATTGATTTATAGTACACCGGTTGACCAACTCCGCTGCAGACACCATTGATGAAAATCCCAATTTTGTCGTTAATATCAGTACTTACTAAATTGTTGATTGTTAATGATGCAATTATATTCATTGATGAAGTGAATTTACTTGGATCAACTGTCCAATTTGGCAATTCACTTAATACATTAACTCTCAAACTCAAAGGTTCGTTGTAGTCGCTTCGTAAATAAAGATTTTCGTCATAGGCTCCAATATTCAGTCCTTTATCTATTACAAAAGTTATTTCCTGAATTGAATTTGGTTTTACTGTTCCATATGAAGGACTAACCGTCATCCAACTTGGAATGTTTGTAATATCAAATTTCTGATTTGTTGCTCCGGCATTAATAATTTTAGTACTAAATGTCAGTTCGGTATTGACCGCTTTATTTATTTTCAAATTGTTATTTTCCCATTTCAGTTGACTGCGATCAACATAAACATCCCAGGAAATAGGAGATGCAAGATTATTCCCATTTTTATCCTGAATTTGGCTAACCGTTACATTCACAGTTGTTCGTTCAATTACCGAATTTTGTTCAGTAAGCGTTATGTTTATTTTATCTTTGTTAGTTACAAAATTAAATCCCAGATTTTCAGGAGTATTTGCAATTTTTATTGGTGCATAATCATTTGATATATTGGCACCTGCAGATAATGCAATCGTATCTCTAGGAATATTATTCTGCGTTTTTATCTGATTGGTTGTAGCAGGAGATAAAATATTATTTACATATGCATCGAAAGGATAATATGCTGCTAAACCTACTTCACTACCTTGTAAGTGGGAGTTAATATTTCTATTTATCATCGATTCGGGTAAACTTGTATTCCAAATTCTAAATTCGTCAATTAAACCCTTGAAATACATATCAGTAAGGTAAGTTCCATAACCAATATTACTCATATATTTCCGCTTTCCTAAGTAAATTTCACTGGCAGTAAAAGTGCTTAAAGCGCGTGCATCAGTACTATTTACCAAAGCTCCATCTATATAGAAATTGGCTGTGGATAAGCGGTTTACACTTAAAGCCACATGATGCCATTGGTTATCGAGGTAATTTGTTGTTGATAATTGAATTTTCTTACCATTGCTGGCGAAATTTAGCAATCCTAAATCGTTGAACCACAGAGCTGCATTATTCCGCGAATTGTTGTATTCTTCACCATCACCACGACCAGCCGAGAATAAACATGCGTTGGTTTGTGGTGCAGCTTTGAACCAGAATTCAACAGTATAATCTGAACTTGCCGAAACAGGTAATTGTGATGTTTTAAGCGTAATAGATGAATTTATACCACCCAATTCTACCGATTTACCTGATGGATTTAAAGCCCAACTTGCCACTAAATTAGCATTTCGTCCTTTGGAAATATCATAAGCAATTTTGCCTTTTCCTTCGTTCATTTTCCAATATCCAATCATTCCCAATTCAATACCATTATAAGTAGTTGATTTATTGGCTGATAATGTTCCTCTATCAACTGCAGTTTCCCAAGCTCTTAATTCATGAATATCGGCAGCAAGGTAATTGGCTTGTGATGCATTAGCCCCTACAAGTAGTACGCCTGTTGAAGAATAGTTTCCAAATGCTTGATCTGTAATGGAGAAATCGCCATTTACATACGCCGAAATTTTCTTTGTATCAACATCGTAAACCACTGAATAATGATTCCATGTAACTATATCGGTGTATGTTAAGGCACTTTCAATGCTTGTAGTGCCATTTTTTACATACAATTTATTGGTTTGATTAAAACCAAATTCAAATCCTGATGTGCCTCCATGACTAATAATTGTACCCTTACCCAATTGATTACGTTTTAACCAACATTCTAAAGTGAAGGATTTGCCTGCTAAATTAATAGTTTGTTCGGTTGCCATAGTACTTGCTACACCATCAAAATGAACAGCAGCTGTATGTATGGTATTAGCTCCATTTTTAATACCCGTAACCGAAATATTGTTATGCGTTATTAAACCTTCAGCTATATCTTCGTTGAATTGTACTTGTATTTCATCTCCTGTATTCAGAATTCCATCAGATGGTTGTGTTAAGCCAAAAAGTATTGGTCGCACCATATCTTTAATTCCGCTTGCAACAATCGTTGGCGTTTCGGCAATTACAGTTTTACTTGTAGGATCGATACAAAATGCTACCGCCCTGACATCATAACTATTGTCGGAGTAAGGTAAACGCATTTTATATTGAATATTTGTCCAGGTTGGATCCATTAATGTTTTAGCTCCGCTTGCTTCATTGTATAAGGTGCTGTTAGCAAAGAATTTCATTTCTTCGTTCCATATTGATGATGAGTTCGCTTTTGTTTGTAAGGCAATGTATCCAAAATTGACTGTATTAATATCATAGTTCTCCAATTTTACAGCTAAAGTGTCTCCTGTAGATGTATTCATTACCCAATTGTTTAACGGTGCTGTAAGCGAAATTTCGGAGCAACTTGGAATAAATGAAGCTGAAATATTTACATCATCATAAATATCTTCCGTATAATCAGTTGGGTCATACTGGCAAGTTGAAGCTAAAATGAGTCGGATATTTTTATAATCCAACGCACTCGGTCCTTTGCTTAGAGTTAGTGTTTTTTTCAATATTTGACCGGCTTTGACCAGATAAGTTCTACCGGTTTCATTTATTGTTGCTCCATCTATTTTCAGTGTAGCTCCATTCGGATTCGTAGTACCGTCAATCATTAAATTATACCATGCATCACCTTTAGCTTCACTTTCGTTTTTCAATTCAAGCTCAAAAACTGCGTTACGATTAGCAGGTACGTTGCTAACTGTGGAATTGACAACCGATATTTTTGGATTTTCAATTTTCATTGTAGCTTCATTCACAATTGTTCCCGGCTGATAATATTTGGTAAATAACGCACCTTCATAAGGGCAACTCGTTTGTCCTGCACGAGTATTGAAACTTATTGAACCATCTTTTGTACGTTTATAATCAACTGTATATGTGTCAAAGTCGCCTGTTTCCTGCATTACAAATCCAATCGAATTATGCGTTTCATCGGCTTTCGAATAACTCTCTTCTGACCCTCCACCAATTTCATTTTCAAGTGTAACCATAGTGCCCATTCCCATAATACTTGCCCCAAATTCAGTATTAAGAATTCCTCCAAACATTACATCTAAATTTGTAGAAGTAGTATTTGTTTCGCTATCTGATTGTGAATATTCAAATTTGGCTCCCGATGTAAATGATTGATTATTTATCAAACTAGCTTCAAGTTTATTTTTTTCGTTGCTTGCCAATACTGCTTTCCAGTATCTTATCTGATCATTGCACCAAGATACTGAATCAATGCCAGTTAAGTATTGATTGGCTATTGGAAGTACTATTTTATAACTAGGTCCTTCACCAATTTTATTACTAATCTGATTACCCCAAAGTGCTTTATCTGAGTTGTTCGAACCATATTTTGGATCATTTTCGTCAATCAACGAAATATATACCGGTTTTCTAATTACAGTTCTATCTACTACGCTTCCTTTTGGTAAAATTAAATCATTACGAAGCTCCTTCCATGCCGGAATGAATATTTGCTCTAAATCTCGCTGTGTATAAGCAAATTCAGTATTAAAAGTTTGTCCAAATGCCAAACCTTTGCTTTTACATAATGCAAAATTACCACGGGTTTTCAATGTATCATTTTGATTATCAATCTCTGTCTTTTTAATTATCGATATATTATTAGTCGCACCATATACAATATTAGTTGAACTTCCAATAAATAAATCAGCATCAGCCCCTACCCACAAAGGATCAGCGCTAGTTTCGTAGCGTTTATTCATTGTAAACTCCGTGGTTTTTTCTTTTCCCCAAGAATAATTTTCACTTACATGAAATCCCGCAGTAAAGGTATTTTCGAAATCTTGTTCAGTAATTACTCCACCTCCAATGCCAAAAAAGGTTGTAATTTTTAGACCTAATTTAGCTGTGAGTGATAAAGTGCTTTCTTCTAATTGTTTTCTAGTAAATGCATCTGTAGTAGTTGTAACCGATCCTTTTTCAAGATAGGAATAACTGTTGGATCCCGGAGGGTCACGTAATATGGCTACCAATTGATTTGGACCGGCTGTTGTAAAGTTATTACCCGTGCTACGACCTCCTAATAAATACGGTGTAAATTTATCAGGCCATATAAAAGTTCTACCATTTTTTTGTAAATATGCATCAAACTTTTTTAAACCTGTGGTTAAATCAGGCGCACCCGACTGAAATGAATAAACTGTATTACCTGTTGAATCTATTGCTATTTCTTCAACTACATTTGGATCAGTTAATTTCATAGTATTGTCTATCAACACTTTGGTATCGTTAACTGGAACTGAATCAATTACAGCATTATCATCATTTACATATTTTTCGTATGCATTTATTTTAAATTGATATTGATTACCTTGTTGATAAATTGGATTTTCGAAAACGTAATTTGCTACATTATTTTGAATATTTACTAAAGGAATAGTATCCGATTTATTAGTTAATGTTGATTTATAAATGTATGAATTATCGCCATAGTAATTTTTAATCAGCCCTTTATTATTTATTTCCTTTATTGAAAATTCCGGATCTGTACTGTAGGTTTGAATGTATTTTGCATTGTACATTACAGAGTCAATATATTCAACTACTTTTTTGTATGCCAATTGATTACCTATAGCCGGAACAACTATTGTATCAGTCCATTTATTTATTTCGTATTGTTTATTTAGCTGATTTTTAAGATAGATTCCACCTGTTACTCCTCCCAAAATATCTTTATTCAATGTTTTTACTTCTTTTATAGTATAATCTTCAGGGTAAACATAAGCAACAAATTCACCCGATGCACCACTTGTATTGATTGTTATTTTTTTAGAATCAATTTTGTAGGTGTTTTTGTAACTTATTGGTTTTTTGAGTGTTCCATCATCATGTTTTACAGTATCATTTAACACTGTATTTCGCATATTGTACTTGTCTGCATTGCGAGGTTCAAGTATTATTGTTGCCTGACCAATATTGTTTTTCGATTTTCCAACAAGTAATGCTTTGCTACTTTCAATTGAACCTCCTACAATTCTACCAATAAGCTTTATTCGGGTTGCATCTTTAAATTCAATTCCTGATAGATTATGTTCCTGAAAATTTCCGGTTATTTGACCAATTGAAAAAGTATGTCCATATTTTTTAGCTTTAATTGTATGTTCACCAATTGGAACAACCAAGGCATATTTACCTTCGCTATTTGTTTCTACTATTTCACCTTTACCATTGACCACTGTTTTATCATCAATTAAAAACGACACACCGTTAACAGGATAATTTCCTCCTTCATATACCACGTAACCTTCATATTTAAAGGACGATATATCGGTAAAATCAACATTATTTTGAACTGCTGATTTATCTCCTAAGAACAACGGTTTTTGTTTAGGATTAAATTCATGAGTTCCAAGTTGTGGTGTAAATGTATATGATGTACCATCTGCAAAGTATGGTATCCCGCCTATTAAATAATTACCATTTACGTCTGTTTTTCCTTTGAGCGACAAGTTTTCGCTTGTTGGGATATTGTATTCATCGCGTGGACAGTTACCAATAATATTACCATGATTTTCGTTAAATACCATATCCTTCGAAGACATATCGAAGAAGAATTCATTTATATTTTCATCAAAACGATAATAGGCTTTTAGTCCATCTTCTTTACCTGAAATATACCTATCGTAGTTGTTAGCTATTTCAGTTTCATTCAATATTTTTTTCCAAATTCGCAACTCATCAATAAATGCAGTTGTTGATGATTTTATAACTATTGTGTTTTTATTTTTTATTGCTATTGGAAAATCGATAAGTGTAAGGTGTTTAATACCATTTATATAAACCGTATAACTTGTTGGTTCATTCTGAACTAAACTAATATGAAAGTAAGTATTTTCAGGTATTTCAAATCCTGTAATATCTTTGGTTACATTTGCTACTACTATCTGAAGTTTATTACCAACTCTTTGTACAACGAACTGACTGCCTTTATCAATCAGTTTATCAGTCAATCCATTGTTGGTTAGTTTCAACCATGTTTGTAAAGCAAATCCGTTTTGATTTAAAATATCAGTGGAATCTGGAATATTCAAAGAACCTGACGATAACGCTACTGCTTTATTTTTCATCTGATCTGAACCTCCTACAATAATATCAGCATTTTGTACTGGTACATCACCATTGTAAACAATACGTCCACTTACTGCACCTGTAGGCATACGGAAACCTAAATCGCTTTGCAGCGGAGTTTCTGTTGCTATACCATTACAGCTGCTAACTGCTATAACCAAATAGGAATAATAGCGTGATGGTACAGCTTGCGTGTCATTATACTTATAAAGTTTTGTGGCTGTAGCACTTATCTCACCAATTGTTACATATTTATCACCGGTTTCTTCATATAATTTTCGCTTAATTAAGAAACTGTTTAACGTACCTTGTTTTAAATTCCATTCTAGTTCCACACGGTCATTATAATATCCTTTTGATGCTTTAAAGTATGACAATGCTGGCTGTTCAGCTGCCGATAATGGCACTAACACTTTATTTGCAGCTACAACGGTTGTATAGCCATGTGCTGTTGACCCAATTTCAAGACTGTAAGTTAAGGGAATACAAGTAGGTAAGGATGCATCATCTGTAAATGTTTTTATGTTGGCATCTGTAAGTTCAATTACCTTTTGAGCTGCCATTCCACTTTGTGAGCGGAAAATACTTATTTTACTACCACTGCAAAATACACCCGCACTTGAATAGTCCCATTTTAGATAAGGTTTACCATCAACTATCGATACAGTTATGACTTTAATTTGTTTATGTGTTGTGTTATATATAACATTTCCTACTTGAGTATTTATATTCCAACCCCATTCAGGTAGAATTGGGTTGCGTCTTAATTTATAATAGAATGTTTTTTGCAGATTAACACCTAGTATTTCAGGATCAGTATAAGTGTATTTTGTTTTTGATGCATCATAAGTAATAGCATCTAGTAATTTATATCCGGAATTAAAGCTATCATCTTCAGCTCTTATTAATTCAAAGTTTGATGTTTCACAATTTGCAACATCAGTCACAGCTGGTACATCGAACGAAACAGTATTTTTTTGTGTGCAACCATCCATTGTAACATCAATTTTCATCGGCATTGCATAGGCTTTAATTACCGTCTCGTTACTATTAATAGTGTACTGAGGAAAATTGCTGAATACGGAATTTGGTGAAAATTTAGCTTTAGTCAGGTATTTTTTTACCTTGCTAATATCTTCTGAGGAATAATTAAAACTGAACGTTTTTGTCGAAAAATAGTCAGTTTTAATGATTTTTCCATTTTCTTCTATATTGTATTGAAATCCAGCCATCCACGATGGAGCATTAATACTGTAAAGTACCGTTCCATCGTTCTGCCATACAGCTGTTGTATTAATTTGTGGAACTGTTGATGTGACATCAGTTTGTATTTGCCCGTATTCTGCTATACTGATTTGCTTTGTAAACGCAACCGGAGAACCTGCTGGAGATGATATTAATTCTTGTCGGTACTGCATTGGAGTCCATGCTATACGCGATCGGACATAGATTTTTTTACCTAATAATTCTGTTGGTAATTGCCAGTTTATTTTGCCACTGAATGTTTCGCTATTAGAGAAAGCTGATGCCTGATAATAATCAGTAGCATTAGTAATTGTTTCCCATCTTTCAAATGAACTTGACTTGTTCCATATTTGTATTTGAGTTCCTGCATTTACATTTTTTACTGAAAACGTACGGTATTGAGTGCCTCTTTGAGCTATTTGTTGCGTCGAACTCAGGATGAATAAAGCAGTATAGTTTACATTATCAAGCGTATATTCCACTATTACATCCTGTACATTCAAATCATGCTTGAAACGGATATCTTGTTTATATTTATAAAAGTCCATATCAAGTTCTACACCACCACGTTCCGGTTTCCAATTGGCAACAAATCCAGGCTTAGTAAATTCCTGGTCAAGATATTCATAAGCTCCTGAACAAACATTTGCAGACCGGATCCGACCTGTTTGGTCAAGTCTGGGTACTGTATCTTTTACAGTTGGATTTCCTCCATAAGCAGTTGGAGTTGGGATTATATACGGGTGATTATCGATAGGAATTATTACGCCATCGGCACGTTTTACTGTTGTTTTCTTTAGTTTAATAGTGGGAGTGAAGCCTCCGTTGTTAGCCAGTTTTCCTGGAAACAAACGTTCGTCGGATGCATAATTACCACTGATTGTATCTAATAAGTCATATAAATCTTTCGTAGTAACATAGGCTGATGTGGCATGAAGGGTACTGCCAGATCTGCTGCTTGAAACTCCTCCATGACCAAAGATGTTGCTGCCCCAATCAGTGGCTGCCCATTGTACATCTGAATAAGCCAGTGTAGGCGTATTTAAACATTTATTTCCAGCTACAATGCTATTGTAAATATAACTCGCAATTGAATTAATTCCTCCACCTTGTTGTTGGCTTTTGTTACCTACTACGGTACATGAAAGTAACACATCTGAACCGTTTGTAGCGTGATGAATAGCAGCTCCGGAAACAGTTGCAAAATTATTTAAGAATGTACAGTTATAAAATCTTGATTCTGCTCCATTGGTATGAATTCCTCCACCATTAACAGCACTATTTCCTTCAAATGTACAGTTAATAAATGCATTTCTTGCAGAATACCAGTTTCCATTGTAACTATAAACACATACCCCACCACCCTGATTTGTTGTTTTATTGTTACGGAAAACACAGTTTCTGATTTCCATATTAAATCCACCATCTAGAGTCTGATTATTTATTCCTCCTCCCTGTGTTACTGTTGAGTTTCCATCCTGAAATATTATGCCATCAATCAATATATTGCTACGATAGATATCTAGTATTGCTTTGCTAAATCCACTTCTGGGTTTAAAATAGGTTGGATTCAAATGTGGATTTTTTATACTGAAATCATTATTCCATCCTCCAAGTAAGACAACATTTATTGCAAAATTTGTTTGAATCCATTTATTGTAAATTTCAAATGATGTTACATTTGCCGGAGTCAAATATTCACCTTTTGCTATTTTAACAGTATCTCCCGGTTGAAATTGAGTGAAAATTTTCTGTAAATCGTTAGTTGCAGATGCAGGTGATAAACCACTTGCTGTACTTGTTCCGGTCGTGCTAACATAATAGCAGGTATAAGCTGCATTCATTTTAATTACAAAGAATGCAAAAACTAATAAAATGCCTAATTTTTT
>CAMBSB010000022.1 GCA_945870155.1 Paludibacter jiangxiensis
TTGCTTACATACTTGTTTATCCTATGAATTCTATGGGAATCATTTTTATCCCTGTTTTTTTACCGGCATTTATCTTCGGAATTATTTATGTAGTTACGTCTATTTATTTAGAAAAAAATCAAAACGGAAATATTAATCATTTGGCACATGTTACCGGAGGTATATATGGAATTGTGTTTATGTTCATTGTATTTCAGCTTTTTGCAGGCATGAATATATTTTACTATTTCATTCAGAATATACAAATATCATCATTTAAAGATTTGATTCATTTCGGATACTAAAAAAAATTAAAAGCTAATTCACATGGAAGACAATCTTGAGCAAATGCCGCTATACAGAAAAGGGCGTGAAATTTTGGATTTGGTTCGCCGTATAGCCGACCTGATTGATGATGACGATAAGCAACTAAGCTGGATAAAAGGATTAATGATGGAAGATGCATATATACTCACAGCCAAAATTGCCAATGCTGAAGGTGGCGATTTATATGATATACGCATGGAAAATGCAGCCATTATCCGAAAAGCAGGCAATAGTTTGAAACTTTATATTCATTCTTTACGTGAGCATGATTTTCAGCATACAGATTACTACGAAATGGTTCGGGATAAGGTGGATGAATATCGCTTGTTGTTTATCGATTGGTTGGCAGGTTTTGACAAAAGTAATTATATAATTGATCGTTGGGGTTTATTTAACCCAACCGGCATAAGTCCTTTTGACGAAATTGACGATACAGATGATAATTTTAATCCCGATTGGATGGATGATTTTTTAAACGATGATGACGATTAATTAAAATCTAAAACCTCTAATAATTTGAAAAAACCATGCCCTGGAATTGGCATATTTAAAAAAAAATGAACCAATTGCCTCAATTTGGGTTATTTAATCAATTGTTGACTTATTTAGCTGCATGAAGTAAGTCATTTTTGAAATAAACCATTACTCTAAATTCAAATTTTCAAGCCAATGTCATATCCATTCAAACCTAATAAAATTGGTTTAACTCAACTGTTCGATGTCAATCTGCGTGAGATTGTACCCTTTATTCACTGGACTTTCTTTTTTATGGCCTGGCGATTGAATGGCAAGTTCGATGGCATTGAAACCGTTTGTGATTGTACATCGTGTAAAACAGGCTGGTTACAAAAATTTTCGGAAGCAGAAAGACTTAAAGCCGAAGAAGCTATCAAACTTTATAAGGATGCACAAGAAATTTTAAGACGATTTCTGAATGAGAAAATTATTAAAATCAATGCATCTGTGGGAATATATCCCGCTAAAGGAGTGGACGATGATATAATAATTCAGCACAATGAAACAGCTAAAACAATTCCTACCTTACGCCAACAGCAGCCTGCAACAGATGGTTTTTGCTATGCATTGGCTGATTTTTTAGCTCCGGGAAACGATTATATTGGTGTTTTTGCAACAACTATTTTAGGTGCTGACGAATTTGCCGCAAGTTTTGAGAAAGACGATGATATGTATAATTCCATTCTAATCAAAACCCTTTCCGACCGTCTAGCCGAAGCATCTGCCGAATGGCTGCACTACAAGGTTCGCAAAGAAATCTGGGGATATGTGCCCGATGAAAAGCCAGACGTAAAAGAAATGTTTAAAACACATTATTCAGGCATTCGTCCTGCAATTGGCTATCCTTCCCTACCCGACCAGTCGGTAATTTTTGAATTGGATCCACTCATTCATTTTTCAGAAATGGGTATTCAATTGACAGAAAATGGAGCCATGTATCCCAATGCTTCGGTGAGTGGACTTTATTTTTCTCATCCCAAGTCAAAGTATTTCAATATTGGTAAAATTGACGAAAATCAGTTTGCCGATTATGCCAGGCGTTGTGGCAAATCGAAAGAAGTTTTGCGGAAATGGATGGCGGCAAATTTGTAAAAGTTTGAATCCCTGGAACTAGAGACTCAAATTGCTAAAATGGCAAATTTTCACCTTTGAGGCAACAATCCTAACTTTACATTGAAAGAAAAAATAAATTTTTGTACTTTTGCAAATCAAAATTGAAAATACACCGATGCGCATCGATATTATATCAGCAGTCCCCGAATTACTTGACAGTCCTTTGAATTATTCTATCATAAAACGAGCTTCAGAAAAGGGTTTGGTAGAAATTTACGTACATAATTTACGAGACTATGCTGTCAATAAAACCCGTCGGGTTGATGATTATGCTTTTGGGTTCAGTGCTGGCATGGTATTGCAAATTGAGCCAATTGACAAAATTATTTCCCAACTTAAAAGTGAACGGATTTATGATGAGGTCATTTACACTTCGCCCGATGGTGAACGTTTTAATCAAAAAATGGCCAATCGTTTGTCCATGTCGCAAAACCTGATAATTCTTTGCGGGCATTACAAAGGAATTGATCATCGCATACGTGAGCATCTCATTACCAAAGAGATAACTATCGGAGAATTTGTACTTACCGGAGGTGAACTACCGGCAGCAATTATGACAGATGCAATTGTACGTTTAATTCCCGGAGCTATTGGTGATGAACAATCAGCCTTGTCCGATTCGTTTCAGGATAACCTGTTGGCTCCTCCTGTTTACACACGACCAGCGGATTACAAAGGGTGGAAAGTCCCGGAAATATTGTTATCCGGACATCAAGCTAAAGTAGATGAATGGAATCATCAACAATCGGTTGAACGGACAAAATTGCTTAGACCGGACTTATTGGAAGACTAAGCTATTTTTAGCGAATTTGAAGAATATAATAATCAGATAATGAATGGAATAGCTCAAAACATAGTAGTTCTTTGGTTTGTTTTTATCAATATCATTAGCAGTATATTATTTATTTACGATAAGAATGCGGCTAAATCCGAAAACAGGCGAATTTCTGAAAAAACATTACATATTTTCGAAGTATTGGGTGGAGTATTTGTGAACCTATTGCTAATGTACACCTTACGACATAAAAACCGAAAATTTAGCTATTTTATTTGGACATGGTTGTTCTTATTTGCATGGTTAGGATTTTTGCTGGTAAAATTTTAATATCTTTGCGAAAAAATTTATTCACTCTTTTTTAAAATTGAAAAATCATGGCAAAATCGCAAGACGCTAAGAAAAATGTAAAGAAAGAACCTCTAAAAACTGCAAAAGAAAAAAAAGAGGAAAAAAGAAATAAGAAGGACAAAAGAGATTAGTCTTTTGTTTTTTTCTTTTTCATTTGTATTGTTTTAGCGGACTAAATAATTAGTTCGTTGAATAATTATTTTATAATTTCATTGGATTTGTCAGAAATCATCTCTGTTATAGAACAAAGATATTCAAATAGTTACAATCCGATTTTCAAGAACAACAAAAACTAAAATGAAAAAAATTAGAGTTGGTGTAATAGGTGGAGCCGGATATACTGCTGGTGAATTGCTACGTATCCTGATTTATCATCCACAAGTTGAAATCATATTTGTTAACAGTAGCAGCAATAACGGAAATCGTATTACTGATGTTCACAGTGGTTTGATAGGAGAAACTAATTTAGCTTTCTCTTCCGAAATGAATTTTGAGCAAGTTGATGTTTTGTTTCTTTGTTCGGCACATGGCGACAGCAAAAAGTTCATGGAAAACAATGACATACCTAATGAATTAAAAATCATAGATTTGTCGACAGATTATCGCGAGAAACGTCCAGATCATGATTTTGTTTATGGACTACCAGAGGTAAACCGTTCAGAAATAGCTTCAGCCAAACATATTGCAAATCCCGGATGTTTTGCCACTGCTATTCAGTTGGCATTATTGCCTATGGCCTCTGCTGGTATATTAATGGACGATATTCATGTTAATGCCATAACCGGTTCAACTGGTGCTGGCGTAAAACCTTCGTCGACAACGCATTTTAGCTGGCGAAATAATAATATTTCTATTTACAAACCGTTTACTCATCAACATTTACAGGAAATTGAGCAAACATTCCGACAAATGCAGCATAGTTTTAATAGTGAGATAAATTTTATTCCTGTTCGGGGCAATTTTGCACGTGGTATATATGCTACTACATATTTAAAAACAAATATAAGTATTAACCAAGTTCGAGAATTGTATTATAATTTTTACAAAGATGCTGCTTTTACATTTTTTGTTGATAAAAACCCGGACATGAAGCAGGTAGTAAATACCAATAAAGCATTAGTTTATATCGAAATGCATGGTAGTAAATTACTCATCGTATCGGTTATCGACAATTTATTAAAAGGTGCTTCGGGTCAGGCAGTTCAGAATATGAATTTAATGTTTGGTTTAGACGAAAAAACCGGTTTAGGTTTAAAATCAATTGGTTTTTAGTTAATGTAATCTGCAAATTGAGTTTTTTTAATCGTATTCAAAGCTATTTGAGCATAAAATTCAAAAAAAGTATAAGAAAAAGTTATCAACAATTTGTCATATCAAAAAAAACAACTATTTTTGCAGTCCCAATTCGAAAACGAAAAAGAATAATAACATAAACACCATAAGCAATGAAAAGGACATTCCAACCTTCACAAAGAAAAAGAAGAAACAAACACGGATTCCGCGAAAGAATGGCAACTGCCAACGGTCGCCGAGTATTAGCATCACGTCGTGCTAAAGGTAGAGCAAAACTTACTGTTGCCGATGAAGGTCGTCATAAAGCGTAATAAACCTGCTTAGTAAAGAATAAAGAAAGTAAATACTTCGATTGAAGTGTTTACTTTTTTTTGTTTTATGCAATTCATTAGCAATAAATTCATTATTTTTGTCAAATTAATGACGGATAAGAATTGTTTTAACTTTAGCTTAAAAAACGAATATGAATTTTAAAGAATTTTGGAAAGAAAGTTTCGCTGGTTTTGTTTTGAAAAAAATAATATTAGCAGTAATCATATTCGTAGCTTTAGCCTGGATAACACTTTTATGTATTGATTTATATACCCACCATGGTGAGTTTGAAACTGTACCTGATTTAAAAGGATTGTATATTGAAGAAGCAGAGTTGTCGTTGAACAATCATGGACTTTATGCTCAAATAATTGATTCTGTATATGTTAGAGATAAAAAATTAGGTACAATAATCGATCAAATTCCAGCTGCCAACTCCACAGTAAAGAAAAACAGGCCCATTTATATCATAATTAATTCCCGTCAAGTGCATCAAGTACCACTTCCGGATGTGAGCGATGTTTCTTATCGTCAGGCTGATGCCATGTTAAGGTCAATTGGTTTAAGTGTGGGTAGTGTTCAGTATTCCCCTTCCGAATATAAAGATTTAGTAATAGATGTAAAATACAGAGGAAGAAGCGTACTTGCCGGTACGCGTATTCCGGAGGGAAGTTCGTTGGTATTAATTGTGGGTAATGGTTTAGGTGGCGATCAGGCAACAGCTCCGTCATTAAAAGGACTGGGCTTAGAAGCTGCTAAACAGGAAGCTTTGAATAATTCGATGGTAATTGGTGGAATAGTTTTCGACATTGAGCCTTTGGGAGATGAAGATCAATATGTTATTTATCGTCAGCGCCCGGCAGCGGGTAAAATTATAACTACCGGAACACGAATTGATATTTGGCTCTCGAAGGATAAAACTATGCTTGATAAAGTATTTGAAGAAGATGAAGAGACAGAACCAACTCAAACCGATGAGGTGTTTTTTTAACTAACTAGTATTAAAAGTGAAAGAAGATAGATTTGAAGAAATAGAAGAAGATGAAATTGATAGTTTAGCTGGTGAGGAAGGACTTTACGAACATTTTCGATTTCATGTAGATAAAGGACAGGCACTTATCAGAATTGACAAGTATTTAGTCAACACCATGGCGGCTACTTCTCGCAACCGCATACAAGAAGCTGCCGAAGCGGGAAATATAAGGGTAAATGATAAAGCTGTTAAATCGAACTACAGAGTTAAACCCCTAGATATCATCACTATCCATTTGGCTTATCCGCCAAATCAATTTGAAATTATTCCACAGGATATTCCTATCAATATTGTTTACGAAGATGATGCAATTATTTTAGTCAATAAACAGCCGGGATTGGTTGTTCATCCGGGTTTTGGCAATTTTGATGGAACGCTTTTAAATGCAATTGCATACCATCTCAAAGATCACCCAGATTTTAATCCAAACGATTCACGCATTGGATTAGTACATCGCATTGATAAAGATACTTCAGGATTATTGTTGATAGCAAAAACGGAATACGCCAAAGCACATTTAGGAAAACAGTTTTTTGACAAAACAACACAAAGGCGATATCAGGCATTGGTTTGGGGCAGTGTTAAAGAAGATGAAGGTACGATAGTGGGAGCTTTGGCACGAGACCCTCGGGATAGAATGGTTTTTACTGTTTTTCCCGAAGGCGAAAATCCGTTGGCTAAACATGCCGTTACACATTATAAAGTGTTGGAACGGATGTCTTATGTTACTTTAGTTGAATGCAGGCTAGAAACAGGACGTACACATCAAATTCGAGTACACATGAAGCATATTGGTCATACACTTTTCAACGATGAGCGTTATGGTGGTCATATTATTTTGAAAGGAAACACCACGGCCATGTACAAGGCTTTTGTGAAAAATTGCTTTTTTGCATGTCCACGTCAGGCTTTACACGCCAAAACATTAGGTTTTGTTCATCCTACCACGGGAGAATATATGTTTTTTGAAAGCGAACTTCCTGATGATATGATGCAGCTTATTGAGAAATGGAGAGAGTATATTCCTAATAAATAATTGACTAACAAATACTTAATAACTTTTCTTATTTGATTGAGAACTTATGAAAAAAAACATTGCAATAGTTGCTGGTGGCGATTCATCGGAAGTTGTGGTTTCGCTTAAAAGTGCGGCAGGACTTTATTCGTTTATGGATAAGGACAAATATAATCTGTTTATTGTTACGCTTGTAGGTCGAATCTGGCAAGTTGAATGGTCAGAAACAGAAAAAATTGCCATCGATAAAAACGATTTTAGTTTTGTACGCGCTGGACAAAAAACCAATTTTGATTTTGCATATATCACAATCCATGGAACTCCCGGTGAAAATGGAATTCTTCAGGGTTATTTTGAGTTAATTAACCTACCCTATTCTTGTTGCGGTGTACTTGCCGCAGCCATCACATTTAATAAATTTACCTGCAATCAATATTTAAAAGGATTTGGAGTTAAAGTTTCCGAATCGTTGGTAATTCGTTCAGGACAAACAGTTAGTAATGACGATGTTGAACAAAAAATCGGATTCCCATGTTTCGTAAAACCCAATGTGGGAGGGAGTAGTTTTGGTGTTACCAAAGTAAAGTCAATGGATCAGGTGCAACCCGCTATTGCTAAAGCTTTTGAAGAAGGCAATGAGGTAATGATAGAAGCATTTATGGCTGGAACTGAAATAACTTGTGGAGTTTATAAAACTAAACTAAAAACGGTGGTTTTACCTGTAACGGAAGTTGTTCCCGAAAATGAATTTTTCGACTTTGATGCTAAATATAAAGGTCAGGTTCAGGAAATTACACCAGCTCGTATTAGCGATGAACTTACTGAGCGGGTTCAAAAACTTACTTCGGCTATTTATGATATTTTAGCTTGTAAAGGCATTGTACGTATTGATTATATAATTTCTGCAGGTGATGTTATAAATCTCTTGGAAGTAAATACAACTCCCGGAATGACTACTACCAGTTTTATTCCACAACAAGTTAAAGCAGCTGGCTTGGACATTAAAGATGTAATGACAGAAATTATTGAAAACGAATTAATCTAACAGCCTTTAAATATGCGTAATTGTTTGAATCATAAATAATTAATTATGAAAACTTTCGATGAAATATCTGAAATAGTCAGCTTGGAAATGAAAAAGCTTCAATGGACATCTGAACCGCGCGGATTATATGAGCCTATAGAATATGTTTTATCTATGGGAGGTAAGCGGATTCGTCCTGTACTATCTCTTATGGCTTGTAATCTGTTTTCTGACAACTTAGAAGAAGCAATTGCGCCGGCATTGGGTCTCGAAGTTTTTCATAATTTCACTCTTTTGCACGATGACATTATGGATAAAGCTGATATGCGCCGGGGCAAACCCACTGTACATAAAAAATGGAATGACAATACGGCTATCTTATCGGGTGATGTTATGCAAATAGCTTCTTATCAATTAATTGCAAAAACAAACACAGTTTATTTAAAACAAGTTTTAGATTTGTTTTCGCAAACTGCCATGGAAATTTGCGAAGGACAACAATATGATGTAGATTTTGAAATGCGTGATGATGTGGGTGTAGATGATTACATAGAGATGATAAGGCTAAAAACGGCGGTATTATTAGCTTGCGCGCTAAAAACCGGTGCTATAATTGGTGGCTCGAATAATGAAAATGCCCAGTTACTTTACGATTTTGGCATTAACCTGGGTTTAGCATTCCAACTTAAAGACGATTTTCTGGATGTATATGGCGACGAAACTACATTTGGTAAAAAAATTGGTGGTGATATTGTTTGTAATAAAAAAACATTCATGCTCATTAAGTTAATTGAAATTGCGCAAGGGAATGATGCTTTGGAGTTGCAAAAATGGCTAGGAATTTCGGATGAGACTAAATTTAAAGATAAAATTTCAGCCATTACAACGCTCTATAATAAACTTGGTATAAAGGCAAAATGCGAAGACAAGATGCATGAGTTTTATACTAAGGCAGTCGCAAACTTGGATAATTTGGGTATTTTAGACAATAAAAAGCAAGAATTGAGAAATTTAGCTGCAAATTTGATGTTTAGAAACAATTAATTTTTTATCTTTGCCGACAGAAATTGTATTATTTTTGATTTCTAATTTTTCAACTTCAAATTCCGTAGCATTTTGTTAATTGAAATATTAAAAGCGTGAAATAAAAATATTATGCCATATCGTCGACTTCCAAACACTGATCAAGCTCGATTAAGAGCACTTCGAACAGCTTTACAATTTACAGATAAGCAAAATTTTGCAAGTCAGACTATAGTTAGTTTCAAAACTTTAATTGATGCTAAAAATTTTTTAGTTTTGTTCGAAAAACAGTTAAACCAATATCAACAAACCTTAGATAATCAAGTTTCGGCCAATAAACGCTACCAACAAATAGTTCACAATGCCCGTTTGTATATTTCGCATTTTATTCAAGTATTTAATTTGGCAGTAATTAGGGGCGATGTTAAAAAAGAACACAAGTTATTTTATCAGCTTGACCCAAATGTACATATTGTACCAGATTTAACTACCGAAGCGGCCTTAATTCAATGGGGAAAAGCAGTGATAGAAGGTGAAAATGAAAGAGTTAGAAATGGTGGATTGCCTATATACAATCCAACAATAGCCAAAGTAAAAGTCCATTACGAAGTGTTTAAAGAATATAAGTCAACTCAAAAACTATATCAAAACACGACTCAAAAAAGTTGGGAAGAATTAAATAACTTACGAGTTAAAGGCGATGCGATAATACTTGATTTGTGGAATCAGGTTGAACATAAATTTAAGGACGAAAAACCCTTTGCCCGATTAACAAAATGCCAACAGTTAGGACTTATTTATTATTATCGCAAAGGGGAAAATGAGTTAACTATTGGTGATGACTTAAAATGATTTGAGAAAATCAATAATCACTCAATTGTAAATGAAGCTGTAAATATTTTATCCATTTTAATATCATACGACTCGTAAGGAATTTTATCGTAATATTGAAAATCAAAACCAACACCCCATTTCTTTATGTGCTTGTTTTCTAAGTACATATCGTAATAACCTTTACCTCTACCCATTCGGTTTTTATCTCTATCAAAAGCTACTCCCGGTATTATTGCAATATCAATGGAGTTGATATATTCAGTTTGACTATCAGGTTCCCAAATTCCAAACTCACCCACCACCAGTTTTTCTTTCGAAGAAAATGGCATAATATACATCTTGTCATTTTTTATTACCGGAAGCAAAATAGTTTTTGTAGCACTCCACTTTAAAATAAAATCATGTGTTGGTAATTCATCAGTCATTGACCAATAGACTAAAACAGATTTTGCTTGCTGAAAATCAAGCATTTGTTCAATTTTATGGAAAGTCTTTTGACTTTCATCTTTTGACTTCTCAGGATCAATTTGATATTTTCGCCTTCGAACTTGCTGACGAATAATTGTTTTTTCCGAAACCTTAACTTCAGGTTTCTTCTTAAACATTGTCTTAAAAAATTGTGCGAATTTATTCATTCAGGTTTGTGATTTTTTGTTCGATTTAAATTTTGATAATCAAAACTGTTGAAAATGGAATAAAAAAATAAAGTAAAAACCCCTTTAACATAAAAAGCAAAGGGGTTGAGAATTTAAATTGGAAATGTATTTGATTGTATTTCAAATGATTGGAATACAATTTATAATTGACCTGCCTCTACCAATACAATTACTCTTTCAACTAATTTATCATTTCCTGAAACATCATATTCTGATTTAAGATTTGACCCAAACAAGCGAGCCACACCTTGCCAAAAAAATGCACTTATACTTCCTTTGTATAGTTTAATTAAATCGTAAGATGATTTATCACATTCTCTATCAACAAGTTTCATAAGCATACGACCCTGATTTATAGTCATTTTTTTTAAATCAGCTTCATATTTCTTAAATGCATTTTTTTCAACCTCCGATAAATATTTTTTCTTTTCTTTTTCAGTTGCTAAACTGGTCATTTTAATATTTACCATCGAAAGTTCCGATGCAACCAATTTAGCATAAGGTAAAGTACGCTTTACATCACGAACTGTTCGCCAAAAAAATTCCTCCTGCTTTTTGTTTTTAAAAGTATTGCGTGGAAAGACCCAAATATCGTGCAAATAGGCTAGTAGAACAGTGTCATTACCATTTATCTGAGCTAACAAACGTGCGCCTCCCGGAGGTACAAATTCATTACCGCCCTTTGGTTGTTTAGCTTCACTTATCAAGCTAATTGACAACAAAACAAATAATATATAAATAGTTTTTCTCATTTTTTGCAAAAATACATAATTGTATTGAAGTTATAAAGTTTTAATGGAATTTTCTTTTATTTGACAGCTCTTTTTTTAGTTTGTATCGCTTATACCTTATTTTCAGGAAGTTTATTCTAAACAATTTCAATTAAAAAAATATTGTTTGGCTGTTACTTTTTATGTTATTTCAGTTTAAATACAAAATTATTATGCCATTTAGTTAGTATTTGAATTATTTTGTTTATTTTTGGAAATCAAATTATAACATTTTAAATATATACACAAAATTCGTACCTAAATTGATAAAAAGTATGATACGTGCAATAAAAAAAGATGTTTAAATCTAGACTATGTTAATTGCTAGTTCCATGCGACAAATATTTAAAAAACTTAACTGATAGCATGAATAAATTGATACAAATAATATTGGTTTTATTGATTTCTACAAATATCTTTTCGCAGCTATCATTATCAATTCCCGAAACCAATACGATAGCTAATTTAAATGTTGCGGACACCCGAAACTGGTCGGCTTTTTCGAACCCATCAAACATTTCATATTTGAAAAATTCGGGTTTTGGATTTCAATATGAAAACCGCTTTTTACTTAATGAATTATCTACAAAAAGTATTTTTGCTAATTTACCAACCACCTTAGTCGATATGGCTTTATCAGCATCATATTTTGGTTATAATCAATACAATGAGATTTTACTTGGAATTGGATTTGCCCGCAATTTCTCAGAAAAATTTTCTCTTGGCGTTCAATTTAATTATTCTGCAACTTATTTTGGCCCTGAAATAAAGTATTTGGGAGTTTTGTTTCCACAAATAGGATTAAATCTTAAGCTTTCACCAAAATTCAATTTGGGCTTTTCAACCTTCAATCCATTTCAACAAAATATAAGCAGCAATTTTTCTATAAAACGTTTAGCATCAGTATTTAGTTTGGGTTGTGAGTATTTTTTTGCAGATAATTTTGTGTTTCGCTCTCAAATTGATAAAGAAATTAGCAGTAATTATAAATTTGGAGTCGGTTTCGACTATACTATGCTTAATTTTCTTACTGTCAAGTTAGGTGCTTATACCTATGGGTATTTAGTTTCATGTTTAGGTCTGTCAACCAATTTTGGGTCCTTTAGTTTTAGTTATAATGCTGATTTTCATCCTATACTGGGTTTAGTGAGTATTGCTTCTGTACGTTATGATTTACAAAAAAAATAATAACAATTATTTTGTAAGATGCATAAGTCAATGATTGTTTCTGTATTAGTTTTAGTCTTTATTTCAGTAAAGGCTCAGGACAATACATCTACTATCGAACAAATCATAGCAGATATTTTTGAACAATATTCGGAAGATACAGATGAAGAAATTGATTTTGAATCTTTTTATGATGAATTGAAAACTGTAGCTGAAAATCCAATTGATTTAAACAATGCAACCCGCGAAAATTTCGAGAAACTGGTATTTTTGTCGGATATGCAGATAGAGAATATCTTATCCTATGCTTACAGTTTTGGAACCATTAATACTATTTACGAGCTGCAACTTATCAATGGATTAGATATGACTGATATTCGCCGTATATTGCCTTTTGTTTACATAGGAGCAAAAAATATTGAATATCCTAAAATCTATTGGAGTGATATAAAAAGATATGGCAGAAATGAAATACTTTATCGACTTGACAGAGGAATTGAATTACGAAAAGGATTTAAGGAAAATATAACTGAAAGCGAAATAACTAAACCAAAATATCTTGGATCAGCATTTTATAATTCTTTAAAATATCATTTTAACCTAAAGGAAAGAATTATGTTTGGACTTACAATGGAAAAAGATGCAGGAGAAGCTTTTTTAAATCAAGCGAAAAAAGGATATGATTTTTACTCGATGTATGGACAAATTAACAATGTAGGCCGATTTAAAACCATAGTTGTCGGTGATTTTAGAGCTAATTTTGGAATGGGATTGGTCATTCGACAAGGATTGAGTATGGGAAAATCTTCCTATGTATTAAATGTAATTCCACGCAACTCCGGTTTAAAGAAATACAGTTCAACAGATGAATACAATTTTTTTAGAGGAACCGGATGTACAATTAGTTTTGGAAAAGTAAATGCAACTGCCTTTTATTCAAATAGAATGATAGATGCCGATACTTTAAATAATAGTTTTACAAGTATTTATAAAACAGGACTACATAGAACAGAGTCTGAATTACTAAAAAAAGGCACAGTGAACAAACAAGTGTTGGGTACCAATTTGATATACACGCTTTCCAATTTTCAAATTGGATTAACGTTGGTTCATACATTATTGAATATCAACCTTAAACATGAAATTTATCCCTACAATCTGTATTATTTTTCGGGAAATAAACAAACAAATTTGGGACTCAATTATCGACTCAGAATGCATAAATTTAATGTATTTGGCGAAACAGCTTTAAATCAAGATTTAGCTAAAGCAACAATCAACGGAGTGATGTATTCTCCCGTTTCACAAGTGTCATTAGTTGCTTTGTATCGCTATTATGCCCCAGATTATAACTCATTGTATGCCAATTCTTTTTCCGAAAGTTCGAGTATTTCAAATGAAAAAGGCTTTTATATTGGGGCTGAAATATTACCATTTAAAAAATGGAAAATATCTGTCTATTCTGATAGTTATAAGTTTACCTGGCCAAAATTTGGGGTTGACGGACCCTCTATAGGTCAGGACTATTTGTTGCAACTAGATTATGCAACCCGACGGGACTTAAATATGTATTGGCGTATCAGATACGAGCAAAAAGAAAAGAACTATTTAAATGAAAATCAGGCATTAAACGAAATTGTGTCTACTACTAAAGCATCTATTCGCTATCAACTAGTTTATACCTACGGCAACTTTAGTTTTAAAAATTTAATGGAATATAATGTTGTTCAAAACTATTCAACTGCAATGACTTATGGATTTACTGCGCTGCAGGACATTAGTTATCGTTTCAGAAAAATTCCACTTAAAATCGATTTGAGATATCAATTTTTTGATGCTCAAGCTTATGAAAATCGTTTTTATACTTACGAAAAGGATTTACTATACGCATTTTCTATTCCTATGATATATCGTACCGGGAGCCGTATGTATTTGAATATTAAATACGATCTGACTAGAAACATGTCTCTTTGGTTTAAATATGCACAAACAATTTATTCAGATGATAAAAATATTATTGGTTCTGGGAATGATGAAATTATTGGAAACCGAAAAAATGACCTTCGATTTATGTTCCGATATGAGTTTTAGTCATATTTTATTCGATTTATTGTCTTGATTATTATTTAAATAGCTTTAATACAATATCTTTAAGCAACAAAAAATATTTTTTTCAACTAAACATTAAGCATAGTTACTTTGTTATTTGAGGTAATTTAAAGATAGTGTATGGTACTCAGATGTATTTTGAGTAATTTTGCACATTATTTCGTTTTTATGTTAATAATAAAAATGAAAATACATAAAATATGATTGAGAAATAAAAAAATATGGCTGAAGATTTATTACACGAAGTTACGCAAGCTGATTATAAATATGGTTTTACTACTGATATTGAAACAGATATCATTCCTATAGGATTAAGTGAAGAAGTTGTTCGCTTGATTTCATTTAAAAAAAATGAACCGGAATGGATGCTCGATTACAGATTGAAAGCATATCGACATTGGCTAACAATGAAAATGCCGGAATGGGCTCAATTAAAGATTCCGGAAATTGATTATCAAAGTATTTCTTATTATGCTGCTCCACGAACTAATGGTCCTAAGAGTCTTGATGAGGTTGATCCTGAATTACTTAAAACATTCAACAAGCTAGGCATTCCCCTCGAAGAACAAATGGCTCTATCGGGAATAGCCGTGGATGCTGTTATGGATAGTGTTTCTGTAAAGACTACATTTAAAGAATCGTTAGCAGAAAAAGGAATTATTTTTTGTTCATTTAGTGAGGCCGTTGAGCATCATCCTGATTTAATTAAAAAATATATGGCATCGGTAGTACCTATTACCGATAATTTTTATGCAGCATTGAATAGTGCTGTATTTAGCGATGGTTCATTCGTATATATTCCTAAAGGAGTACGTTGTCCGATGGAATTGTCAACCTATTTTCGTATCAATGCCATGAATACCGGACAGTTTGAGCGAACATTGATAGTAGCAGATGAAGATAGCTATGTGTCTTATCTTGAAGGATGTACAGCACCTATGCGTGACGAGAATCAACTCCATGCTGCTATTGTAGAAATTATTGTACATAAAAATGCTGAAGTAAAATATTCTACAGTTCAAAACTGGTATCCCGGCGATAAAGATGGCAAAGGCGGAATATATAATTTTGTTACCAAACGCGGTATTTGTAAAGGTGAGAACTCAAAATTATCGTGGACACAGGTTGAAACAGGTTCGGCGGTAACATGGAAATACCCAAGCTGCATACTTCAAGGCGATAATTCATCGGCTGAATTTTACTCTGTTGCAGTAACTAATCATCACCAGCAAGCCGATACAGGAACAAAAATGATACATATTGGAAAAAACACCAGTAGCCATATTCTTTCAAAAGGAATTTCGGCAGGTGTTAGTCAGAATAGTTATCGAGGTTTGGTACGTGTAGGAGCAAATGCCGAGAATGCCCGCAATTTTTCGCAATGCGATAGTTTATTGTTGGGTGATAAATGTGGTGCACATACTTTTCCGTATATGGAAGTGAATAATGAAACTGCAATAATTGAACATGAAGCAACTACTTCGAAAATAAACGAGGATCAGATTTTTTATTGCAATCAGCGTGGTATATCCACCGAAGATGCTGTGGGGCTAATAGTTAATGGTTATGCCAAAGAAGTGCTCAATAAATTACCTATGGAGTTTGCCGTGGAAGCACAAAAATTATTGCAAATAACATTAGAAGGAAGTGTTGGGTAAGGCATGCCCCCTAACCCATAAAGGGAAAATTGTATTTAAGTACCAAATTTTAAAATAATAAATTGACTTCCAAAGCCCTTTGCAAATAATGGAAGTCCCCCCTCTAGGGGGTTAGGGGGCAAATATAATATGTTAGAAATTAAAGATTTACATGCCAATATTAATGGCAAAGAGATATTAAAAGGATTGAGTTTAACAGTTCGTCCGGGCGAAATACATGCCATAATGGGTCCAAATGGTGCAGGAAAATCAACCCTGGCATCTGTACTTTCAGGCAACCAAGCTTTTGAGGTTACACATGGGAGTGTTAGTTTTTACGGAAAAGATTTACTTGAATTGTCTCCTGAAGATCGTTCACGCGAGGGAATTTTTTTGAGTTTTCAGTATCCTATTGAAATTCCGGGTGTTAGTATGGTAAATTTTATGCGTACAGCGGTAAACGAACATCGGAAATACAAAAACCTTGAACCACTTTCGGCAACAGATTTTTTACGCATTATGCGTCAGAAAAAGGAATTGGTGGAAATGGATAATAAACTTGCCAACCGCTCTGTAAACGAAGGTTTTTCCGGTGGAGAAAAAAAACGCAATGAGATTTTTCAAATGGCTATGCTCGATCCACGTTTGTCTATACTTGATGAAACAGATTCAGGGCTGGACATTGATGCTTTGCGTATAGTAGCCAATGGGGTTAACAAGCTTAAAACATCAGAAAATGCAAGTATTGTTATTACCCATTATCAAAGATTATTGGATTATATTGTACCCGATTTTGTACATGTACTTTACGATGGCCGCATTGTAAAAACAGGTGGAAAAGAACTGGCTTTGGAACTGGAGGATAAAGGTTATGACTGGATTAAAAAGGAGGTTGAAGAAGCCATCTAAATCTCCGCAGGAGAACTAAGACAATTAACACAATGGAAAATAAAAATAAAATGGATGAATCGATCTCCAAAAAGCCCACGTCTGGTGTCGTTGGAGAGGCTTCCTATATTGAATTATATAAACAACATCACGAAAGCATAAAAATGCATTCAACCGAAGTGATGAATAATATTCGGGATGATGCGTTTGCTCAATTTGAGCATTTGGGGTTTCCTACCGTGGCATTAGAAAATTATAAATATACCGATTTAAAAACAGCACTAACTATTGATTACGGGTTAAATATCAACAGAATACCTATTCCTGTAAATCCCTATGAAGTATTTACTTGCGATGTTCCCGGAATTCATTCATACTTATATTTTGTAGTGAATGATGCTTTTTATCCGGTAAACGATGCCCGAAATAATGTTTTGCCCGAAGGTGTTATAATTGGGAGTTTAAATAAGGTAGCCGAACAACATCCTGAATTAGTTAAACAATATTTTGGCAATTTAAGTAGCACTAAAAATGATGGTTTAGTAGCTTTTAATGGCGCTTTTGCACAAGATGGTTTTTTTATGTACATACCAAAAAATGTAATACTTGACAAACCTGTACAATTGGTAAACATAATGCGTTCGGATGTTGATTTTATGGCAAATAGCCATAATCTAATAATTCTTGAGGAAGGTGCAAAAGCTCAATTGTTGGTTTGTGATCATACGGTTGATGATGTTCATTTTCTTTCTAACAGAGTTACTGAAGTTTTTGTAGGTGAAAATGCAATATATGAGCATTACAAGTTGGAAAACATGCATGTAAAAACGACCAATTTAGCCACGCTGCTTATCAATCAAAAAGCCTCATCAAATGTGTTGGCTAACGTTATTACTCTGCATAATGGGTTGACTCGTAATACGATAGAAATTGACTTGAATGGTGAAAATTGCGAAACTTTGCTTTGTGGCATGGTGATAGGTGATAAAAATCAACAAGTTGATAATTTTACTTCCATTATTCACAATAAGCCAAACTGCAATAGTCGCGAATTATTCAAATATGTTTTGGACGATATGTCCAAAGGAGCTTTTACCGGAAAACTATATGTGGCTAAAGATGCTCAGAAAACCGCTGCTTTTCAGACCAACAAAAATATTCTGTTGAGTAAAACTGCAAAAATGCGTACAAAACCTCAGTTGGAAATATATGCCGACGATGTAAAATGTTCGCACGGAGCCACCATAGGACAATTGGATGAGAAAGCTAAATTTTATATGCAATCGCGCGGTATTTCCGAAAAAGAAGCTCGTTTACTTTTGATGTATGCTTTTACAAGCGATGTTATTGACAATATTCGCATTGAAGCACTGCAAGACAGAATTAAAATGCTTGTAGAAAAGCGCTTACGTGGCGAATTGTCTAAATGTGAAGGTTGTGTGATTTGTCAGTAATTAAAAAAAACTTCATTTTTTTGTTTTTCATTTTAAAATTCGTAAATTTGTAAAATTTGTTTTTTAAGCGTAACGGGAAGTTACGCTTTTTTATTTCAAATCCAATGCAATGGAAATATCTATCCAACATATCAAGCAAAAACTAAATCAGGATCTTCCGGGGATTTTGTCGCATTTGAAAATGGCACCTGCAAACCGGATTCATGAACTGAAAGACTTGGAAAAACAGATAAAAACGGCTATGAAAAGTGCCGTGATGATACTTTTATACCCCCATAACAATAAACTTAAAGTAGTATTTATACGCCGAAGTTATTATGTAGGTATACATGCCGGGCAAATTGCATTTCCCGGTGGAAGATATGAAGACTTTGATATTGAAATAAAAAATACTGCTTTGCGCGAAATTGAGGAAGAAATTGGAATTAACTCAGAAAGTATTGAAGTAATTGGGAGAATATCTGATATTTACGTGCCTCCAAGTAATTTTTTAATTAGTGTTTTTATTGGTTATTTGAATAGAAAACCACAATACAAAATTGATGAACGTGAAGTAAATGAAATAATTGAAATAGATTTATCCGATTTTTTTCAGGAAAACCTTGTTGATAAAAAAGAATTTGTAGTCCCTTCAACAAACACTTCTGTACTCGCACCCTATTATAAAGTGGGTAATATAGAATTGTGGGGAGCTAGTGCCATGGTTATGAGTGAGTTTTTGGATATAATTGGTCAATAATTTTTTTACTTGAAAAACTTAAATATTTAATTACAAGCTCCATTATGGAACAATCGTTATCAAATGATAATAGTCAACTTTAATTATCAGTTTTTAATTTAACAACAATAAAACTTACATTTTGTACCATGACTGAAAAAATTCGTCTCAATAAATTTATGAGTGATAGCGGTATCTGTTCACGCAGAGAGGCTGACAAATTTATAGAAACCGGACATGTAACAGTGAATGGACATAGAGCTAAAATTGGTGAAACGGTATCCAAACACGATAAAGTGATGCTGAATGGAAACTTAATAGAAGCTAAAACAGGAAACGAATTCGTTTTTATAGCATTTAACAAACCTATTGGGATAATTAGCACCACCGAAGTTGGAGTAAAAGATTCAATTATTGACTATATTGGTTATCATGAAAGGATTTTTCCCGTTGGACGACTTGATAAGGATTCGCAAGGACTTATTTTCCTTACCAATAATGGCGATATTGTAAATAAGATTTTACGTGCGGGTAATCGTCATGAAAAAGAATATTTGGTAACTGTAAATAAGCCTATTACCGACGATTTTCTAAGCAAAATGGCTGGTGGCGTTCCAATTTTAGGGGAGGTAACTAAAAAATGTAAAATTACCCGTGAGTCCGTTTTTGTTTTCAGAATAGTTTTAATTCAAGGTTTGAACCGTCAGATTAGGCGTATGTGCGAGTATTTTGAATACGAAGTGCTGAAACTTGAAAGAGTTAGAATTATGAATATTAGCTTAAAAGGTGTGCCACTAGGTGAGTGGAGACAGTTAGAAACATCCGAAATTGATTCGATAATGAATGCAATTGCTGATTCTTCGTCAGAACAAAGAACAAAGAGCAAAGAGCAAAGAACAAAGATTAGAGAACCAAGAATCAAGAGTCAAGAGTCAAGAACCAAGAACCAAGAACCAAGAGTCAAGAGACAAGACATAGAGGTATTACATTCAAAATCAGATTTATCGGGGAAAAACACGGCAAAAGCTTCGGTTAATAATAAGCCCAATAGAGCACTGGTTGAAAATCCAAAAGCAAAGGAATTGCGGGGAAAATCTAAAAGCTCGTCTGATAAAAAACAAGGTGCATCTCGAAGTAAATCAAATAATTCGAACTTTAGTAAAACACGAAAAAAATAGCATTTCGATTTTTAAAAACCAAAATGCTATTTTAAAATTTGCAAGCCTCTGACTATTTTTTTAAATAAGTCAAAGCTTCTGGTAAAACAGCCTTCATCTTAATTATTCTGTTCTCATCAGATGGGTGCGTGCTCATAAATTCCAATACTGAGCCGGAGCCGTTAGCTGCCATTCTTTCCCAGAAAGCAATTGCTTCGTTAGGGTCATAACCTCCCATGGCCATGAAAATTAAACCAAGTCTGTCAGCTTCATATTCGTGCTTACGCGAATAAGGCAAAATCACACCCATTTGAGCTCCCAGACCATACAGAATTCCAATTGTTTGTCGTGTAGCTGCGGATTTATTTGAAAGTAAAACATCAGCCAAACCGGAACCAAAGGATGCTATCATCTGCTGACTAAGCCTTTCGTTGCTATGTTTTGCTACTGCGTGAGCTATTTCATGTCCCATTACAACAGCTAAACCTCCTTCAGTTCTAGTCATGGGTAAAATTCCTTCGTAAAAAACTACTTTTCCACCAGGCATACAAAATGCATTTACTGTAGTGTCTTTTACAAGATTAAATTCCCATTTCAAATTTGCAATTTCACTTTCTAAACCATTAGCTTTCAGGTACGACTCTACAGCATTGGCAATATTATTCCCTACACGGCTAACCATTAGGGAGTTAACAGCATCTTTTGATTTTGGAACTGAATCAATAAACTGCTTATATGCAGTTGCACTCATTGATAATACTTCGGCGTCGGATACAAGTAAAAGCTGTTTCCTTCCGGTTATTAAAACATTTGAACAAGCTACTAATGTTATAGCAACAATTGTTAGTAAGATTATTTTTTTCATTTGACGAAAATAATTAATTGATAATGACAAGAATGTAAATCTAAAAATTTATCTTTGCAAAGATATAAATATCTTTCAATATTTACTATTTTCATTATATGTATATACAATTAAAAATAAATAAATTCAATGATTCAAGGGTTATTTAAACAGTATTGGAAATCAATGCTATTTATTTGTGTTTTATTATATCTTTCATTTGCCAAACCTTCTACGTTTAAAGAAGCTCCCACTTTTTTCAGTATTGATAAAGTGGTTCATATATTTTTATATTTTTTTTTAGGAATAGTATTGATTATGGATTTTTCAAAATCAAAAATTAAAGAAACAAGCAAATCAATAAAAATCCTTATAACCATTGTTTTCCCAATTTTGATGGGTGGTGCAATAGAAATTTTACAGGAAATGTACTTTAAACCACGATCGGCTGAATGGATAGATTGGTTTAGTGACATAATAGGCATCGGTTTAAGTTATGTTTTCATGCATTATATTTACAAAAGGCAATCAGCTTAAAGTTTTATGATTGAAGATAATATAAAATACAAAATAGCCATAACACTCATAAAGGGTATAGGGAATAACTTAGCCAAAAATCTGATTGCGTATGTAGGTAGCGAAGAAGCTGTTTTTAAAGAAAAGCAGAAAAATTTAGCTAAAATACCTGGTATAGGCGAAGTTTTATCAAACGAAATTGTATCACAAGATGTATTAAAAAGGGCTGAGGAAGAACTTGAGTTTGTATTGAAAAATAAAATTGATGCTATATATTTTACTGATAAAAACTTTCCGTATCGTCTAAAAGAATGTGCCGATTCGCCCATAATGATTTATACCAAAGGAAATTGTAATTTAAACGATGGTAAATTTTTGGGCATAGTAGGTACACGTAGTGCCACGGATAGAGGAAAAGAGAATTGCAGAAAAATGATATCTGATCTTACAGAGGCTCAGCCAAATATTGTAATTGTTAGCGGTTTGGCATACGGTATCGATATTTGTGCACATAAAGCTGCGCTCGATGTTGGATTACCTACAATTGGCGTTATTGGTCATGGTTTGGATAGAATTTATCCGGCAGCGCATAGACCTACAGCAGTAAAAATGTTGGAAAATGGCATGTTACTTACAGAATATTTGAGTAAAACAAATCCTGACAGGCAAAATTTTGTTCAAAGAAACAGGATTATTGCCGGGCTATGCGATGCGACTGTTGTGGTTGAATCGGCTGCCAGAGGAGGAGCTCTCATTACAGCCGAAATTGCTAACGACTACAATAGGGATGTTTTTGCATTTCCGGGACGTGTAGATGATGAATGGTCTGCTGGTTGCAATTTGCTTATAAAAAACAATAAAGCATCGTTAATCGAATCGGCTGATGATATATTGCATTTTATGAATTGGGAAAAACAAAATAACAGTGCAAAAAATACTATACAAACGAGTCTTTTCCCAGACCTATCAGATGAAGAACAAAGTATTGTTTCAGTTTTACGACAAAAATTGGATGGAATACAATTAAATGAATTGGCGATACTTCTTGAAAAACCAATAAGTAAGGTATCATCACTCTTACTCGAAATGGAATTTAAAGGACTGGTGAAATGTTTACCGGGAAATTTATATCGTATTGTAAAATAAATATTTAAATTTGTATTGTCTTTTGACAATAATATCATAAAAAAATGTACAGTAAAGACGAACTTAAACAATTGAAAAAAAATTTTTGGGAAGGATTTGGTATTTATTGTAGCCAGATTCCTTCACTCAAAAAAAGAAAAAGCAAGTTTATGCTTTATAATACAAAAATGAAAGGAGTAGAACTAAAATTTGATGCTACACGCGAAGGCGCTTTTGTTATTTTAGAAATTAACATACATGATTCAACACTTAGATTAGAAAAATATGAGCAATTTGAACAATATAAAACCTTGTTGGAAAAACAATTTCCAACAGGTTTAATTTGGGATTTTGCTTATGTACGTGAGTGTGGAACAGAAGTTTGTAGAATTTACACCCAAAAAAATGGAATTGACATACATCGCCCAATACTATGGATGGAGTTTTACGAGTTTATGAGCACTGAAATGCTGAAATTAGAAAAAGCTTTTAAATCTGTAAAGGACGCTCTTGATTGAATTTTGTTTTTAAATCTTTTATGTTTTTGTCGGTTAAAATTTAGTATTCACAAATAATAGGAGAATAAAACTATGCTGTTTGAATTTTCACTTACTATAAAATTTCTTTTTGTCAACACACTAATATTGATAGCATTAGCCATCTACACCTTTAAGTATATATCAACTAATGGTGGTTTTTATATGTTTTTATTATTGATTGTTGATGCCATATGGTCGCTTTGTTCAGCTTTTGAACAAATGTCAGTAACAGCTGAATCGAAAGTGCTATGGTCAAAAATAAGCTATTTCGGTGTTTCTACAGCATCACTTTTATTATTCCTTTTTCTTTTACTTTATAGTGGCCGCGGAAAAAAACTGAAACTTTGGCATCATATATTATTTTGGGTTATTCCTGTCATTTCCATTATTGCTGCATTCACAAATGATTTGCATGGTTTAATTTGGTCATCGGTTGAATTAATTCCAAATGAAACCGGATTTGGTGCGAAGTATCATCATGGAATTCTTTTTTGGGTTATGGTGATATATTCTTATATTTTGCTGGTAACAGGCTCAATGATTGTGATAAGCACAGCTTTCAGATCGCATAGCCTGTATAGAAGACAGCTATTTACACTGATTATTGCTTTAATACCACCTTGGTTAGGCAATTTTATTTATCTTTCCGGCATGTCACCTTTTAACTTAGATCTAACCCCAATAACATTTTCATTAACCGGAATCATAGTTGCTCTTGGAATTTTCAGATTCCAACTACTTAATATTGCCCCTTTTGCTTACGATACTCTTTTTAGAAGTATGACCAATGGAGTGCTTGTTTTAGATAAAACAATGAGGCTAATCAACTATAATTCGTCAATTTTGTCATTAATTCCTCTAACTGAAAAAAATATTGGCCAACTAATTCAAAACGTTTCTGGAATACGAAAAGAAATTGTAGAACACTTAATAAATTCAGATGAAGGACAAGTAGAATTGCAACTATCGGAGAATGGTACAACCCGATGGCTCGATATTAAAACTTCGTCAATTTTAAATAAGAAAAATTATAAAGTCGGAAGTATATTCATTTTTTGGGATATTACAGAAAGTAAAAAAGTAGAGGAAAATACCAAGAAAAGCGAAAAAGTTTTTGCTCAAATCAATGATTGTTTAGTAAATTTAAGTGCTGATTACGAAACAAATATCAACAGCCTGACAAAAATTTGCGGTGAGATTTTAGGTGCTACTTGTGCTCTATATAATCGGATTGAAGGTGAAATGTTATGTTCGATAGGTCAGTGGAATACGCCAACTGATTATAATGCCGAAGATAAATCCGAAGGTCATATTTGTTATGATGTAATAAAAAGTGGAAGTCGAAAACCTTTTTTAGTTCACAATTTACAAAACACATCATATTATCAAACCGATTCAAATGTAAGTAAATATGGTCTTAAAACTTATGTTGGTCATGCTGTGTTTTGCGAAAATAAAGTTGTAGGGTCAATCTGCGTTGTTTTTCAGGATGATATTGAATTTGATGCTAAAGACCTAGGAGTTTTAAGCATTATTGCAGCGGCTCTGAGTAGCGAAGAACAACGTTTAAGCGACAAGCTGGCATTAAGTAAAAGTGAAGAGAAATACCATGAAATATCAACTCTTTTCCGTTTAATGTCGGACAATATGCCTGATATGCTTTGGGCTAAAAACTTAAATCAAGAGTACATATTTGCAAATAAAGCAATTTGTGACAAACTGTTAAGTGCTATAGATACCAATGAGCCAATTGGGAAAACCGATCTATATTTTGCATTACGCGAAAGAGAAGCTCATTTGGATAATGCTGAATGGCATACCTTTGGTGAAATATGTGCAAATTCGGATGTACAGACCCTGCAACAATTAAAACCTATGCGCTTTGATGAGTACGGAAATGTAAAAAACAAATTCTTATTTTTAGAAGTACACAAAGCACCAATTTACAATGACAATGGTCAATTAATTGGTGTAGTAGGTTCAGCCAGGGATGTAACAAACGAAAAATCAGTAGAAATTCAAAATCGCAAACTTTCTCAGGCTGTAGAACAAAGTCCTTCGAGTATAGTTATAACTAATTTACAGGGTATTGTAGAATATGTAAATCCGAAATTTACACAGGTAACCGGATATACTTATGAAGAAGCAATCGGAAAAAATCCTAGAATTTTAAAATCGAATGAACATTCAGAAGAATTTTATAAAGAACTTTGGCAAACAATAAAATCGGGAAAGGAATGGAAAGGAACTTTTCATAACAAAAAGAAAAATGGAGAATTATTTTGGGAGTTGGCTTTCATTTCACCAATTGTTAATGATAAAGGAGTTGTTACAAATTATATTTCAATTAAAGAGGATGTAACAGCTGATATACAAACACAAGAAAACCTTACTCTCACCAAAGATACATATCAAAGTATTTTTAACTCAATTTCTGAATCCATTTATGTGTTGGATGAAAATGGCATTTTTATTGATATAAACCAAGGTGCTGAAATAATGTATGGTTACACCAAAGATGAATTAATTGGGAAAAGTCCTGCCTTTGTTTCGGCTCCGGATAGAAATGATTTACCTGAGGTAAATTCAATTATTAATGAGGTTTATCAATCTGGATTTTCTCGCAGTTTTGAATTTTGGGGTTTGAGAAAAAATAAACAAGTTTTCCCAAAAGAAGTAATTGTAAGTAAGGGTACCTATTTTGGTAAGGAATGTATTATAGCAACCGCCCGTGATATAACTGAAAGAAAAAGAAATGAAACAATTCAAGTAATCCAATATAATATAGCACAGTCATCACAAACTAGTAATAATATTGGAGAATTTATTGAATTAGTAAGGTTAGAACTAGGAAAAATCTTTGATACTTCCAACTTTTTTGTTGCATTGTATAGTATAGATACATTATCACTTCAGCCAATAATCTATCGCAATGAATTTGTAGAATTTCAAGATTGGGAAATGGGCCAATCAATTTCATACCAAGTGATTAAGTCTGGAAAAACTGTGTTTTTAAAAGGCAATGAATTGGGTAAGTTTTGCAAAGAACATAATATTGAAGAACTTGGAGTTGATTCTCTTTGTTGGTTAGGAGTTCCACTTCTTGTCCAAAAACAAGTTGCAGGAGTTTTTGTTATTCAACATTACACAAATCCAAACGCTTACAGTAATTCAGATGTTGCTATGCTTGAAATAGTAGCACATGAAACGGGAATTTATATAGAAAAACAGAAAATGATTGAAGACATTCTGGCAGCAAAAGAAAAAGCTGAAGAAAGTAACCGATTAAAAACTGCATTTTTACAAAATATGTCCCACGAAGTACGTACGCCACTTAATAGTATCATAGGTTTTTCTGAATTAATTAACAATCCGGATGTTGACGCCAATGTCAGAAAATTCTATACAGATATTATAATTGAAAGGGGATGGCATCTTACCGAAATTATTAACGATATTCTTACAATTTCATCGCTCGAAACAAAACAAGAGCAATTGTATATTGACAAAATTAATGTAAATAAACTCATTAGTGAACAATTAGTGCTATTTGGAGAACAAGCGCAGAAGAAAGGAATTAAACTAATTTCAAAAATTCAACTAGCTGATGCTGAAGCTGAAATCTATGTAGATAAAACTAAAATAGGACAAATACTAAGTAATTTCTTTACCAATGCAATTAAATTTACAAGCGAAGGTGAAATAGAAATAGGTTGTAGAAAAAATGATATTATGCTTGAGTTTTTTGTTAGAGATTCAGGTATCGGTATAGAAAGCAATAAACTTAAATTAATCTTTGAAAGGTTTGTTCAAGCTGATGATAGTATCAGACGGAATTATGGTGGAACCGGTTTGGGACTTTCGATTTGCCAGGGATTTGTGAAATTAATGGGTGGTGAAATTTGGGTAGAATCAGAACCCGGGAAAGGATCAACTTTTAGTTTTAATATTCCATACCATCCTGTTCAAAAAACTATTGAGAAAGAATCTAAAACAACAATAGAGCTTAGTGTAGATGGCAAAAAGCTGAATGTCCTTGTTGCAGAAGATGAAGAAGTGAATTTCTTGTATCTAAATATCTTATTAAAAAAATATGATTTCCATATTTTTCGAGCTCACAATGGTCAAGAAGCTGTTGATTTTTGTAGTTACGAAAAAGTTGATCTTGTTTTAATGGACATTAAAATGCCAAAAATGGATGGCTATACCGCAGCAAAAATAATTAAGGAAATCAAACCAAAACTTCCTATTATTGCTCAAACTGCTCATGCCGCACAATCTGAAATAGAGCTATATCGCGATGTATTTGATGATTATATTACCAAACCCTTCACTGCCGAAAAACTTAAAAGTGCTTTTAATAAATTATTCAATACTAAAAAGAAATAATATTGATTGTTTGTGAAAATTAAAAATTGTTTTTTGGACTTGTATTGTTTAAAAAATTATCTGATTGGTACGAGTTTGAGTTGAAAAAGAGGCAGGTCAATGTGACCTGCCTCCTTATTTACATATAATTTATTTCCGTAAAAAAATTCAATTCATTAATTTAAGTGTTTCATCGATAGTTTTTTTCATCTCATCAAATTCCACATCGTTATATAAGCGTGTTAGTTTAATTATTTTACCGCTTTTATCTATAATCACATTCCGTGTAATTCCTGCCTCTCTTGCAGCATATAGAGCAAAAATATCAGCTTTAGGATCAAGACCAATAGGATATGTTATTTTAGTGCTAAGAATAAACTTTTCAACTATATCCAATGGTTCGTCCCTGTCGATGGCTAACAAGGCAAAATTGCTGTTGTTTTTGTGCTTTAACCAGATATCTTTTTCAATAAATGGCATTTCTTTGCGGCATACACCACACCAGCTAGCTGTAAATTGTAGCATTACAAGCTTTCCTCTCAAGTCTGACAGTTTTACAGTAGTGCCATTAGTGAGTTTCATGCTAAAATCGGGTGCTATATCCCCCACTTTTACTAAATAGCCACGATCGTCAGGCGTTTGAGAAAAAACACAAAGAGATAGTAATATGAAAAGATTTATAAAGACTGTTCTCATTTTAAAATACTTTATTTGATTTATTGCACAAAAGTAAAATAAAGTATTGGAAAAGAAAATAGTTTACAGTTTTGAATATAGTTTTACTCGGAAAGTATGAATTATTCATTTATTATTTACCATCCTAATCGAATAATTATTTAATTAGTGGATAAAATCTGAAAAATTTTAATTTACAAAGACGTACGAACAATTCTTAATTTGTAATTGTTACAAATCCAATGTTTAAATTAAAAATTGTATATTATGAGTAAAAAGATTAATCTAATTGTTTTACTATCTGTTTTCTATGTTTTTGCTAATAGTCAAACTGCTAGTGAAAATTTAGAAAGATTAGTTGAATTGTATGATAATATAGACGAAAAACTTGAATTTTATGATCAGTTTAACGAAGACACAGTCATTAACGAAGCTTTAATTGATTATACCGATGCGGCTAAACTGTTAACTGAAGTGATAAATAATGGAAATGAAGCTCAACAAAATGCTGCTAAGTTTATTTTAATTTTCATTTCGCACGATTATGGGGTTTTACTTTCTTTCTCAGAAAAATATAATACAGCCGAGGTGGTATTTAATAGTATTCTAAAACCTATGAATTCTGTAGCTTCATCTTATTTTCCTATAACATATCAATATAAGGGAAAAGATTACAAGATTACCTTAGATAATTATAAAGCCATTCAGGCAGAATTCTTTTATTATTATGCTTCATCATTGTATAATAACTTTAAATTTGAAGAAGCAGTTACTAATTATGAAAAATACATTCAACTTCCTCTAGCTCAGGATGAATTGAAAATAACTGCTTTGTACAATATTTTGTTTTCACATCAAAAAAAGAAATTTTTAAGCGAAACTAAAACCGGCATTCTGACTGATGAAAAGCTAGCTTTATATACCTATAATTATTTAAATATTTACTATAGTTTAAACGATGAAGCAAAAAACAGGGTAAATAAAAATTCTCTTTTAAAACCCCTAAATGTAATAACTTACATGATGAATTTTAGTAACAATGATGCTCCATCTGCTGCTGCAATGAATTACGTAGGGTTAATTACAAATTTAACAGCAAAACATGAAAAACAAAGCAAAGAGGTTTTGGATTTGTATGAATTGTGTTTTAAGAACTTAAAAACAAATGCTGATTATGGGATTATTTATGCCTTTGATAAAAGTTTACCTGCCTTTGATTTTGAAAATTCCGCACAGGAATATGCTTTATCAATGCGTGGCATTGACAAAGCAAAAGCTGAGTCTGTAGGTTTTAAAGCCATCGACCAAATGACACAAATTACCGAATCGAAATGTGAAAAACTTTTGGTAATAGCTGAGGCTTATGCCAAGTGGGTCGATACTAATTCTGAAAAAAGTTTTAGAAAACAAGCAGATAACTGTAGCAAAGAAAAATTAAAGTTAGAAAGAAAAAAAGCTAGAGAAGATTATCTTAATAACAATAACTTGAATACCTATTTTGGTATCAATGTTTTGCCATTACTAAATTCAAACGAGAAAAGAGATTATGGTGGTGTAGTGAATTTTACAAAAAGAAAATTCGCTTTAGAACTGTCGTACCTACAAATTAATCAGAACAAAGAGAATATTTTTGATTTGTGGATAAAAGAAGTGGATTATGCCAGTCAGGATAATGTGTCTCGATGGGATGGATTCTATGCGCACATTCAGCCCAAGTTTTTCGATTCGGACGAACAAAACTATGTAGGATTACTACTTGGTTATGCTCAAAAAAGTTTTGATCCAATGGAGGCAAATATTACAAATATTGAAACTTCCATACTTTCAACAGGAACTTTTAATCCTTCCGAAAAACAATATATTGCAATGATTAATATTGGGGGAATGAGACTTAACAGAGGTTTTGGGGTTGATATGTATTGGGGTTTTGGTGCAACTTATAACCAATTTAATTTGGGCTTCAACCAGGATAAAAACAAATTCACAATTGACAATCCACTACTTGAAAACAGAAAAGCGCCGTATTTTGGATTTATTATGCGATTTGGGATTAATATTGGATTAAATTTCGGTAGAGGGAATTGATGTAATTGATTACCAACATTAGATTAATTCGAATTCATCGTATAATAAATATATTTTTTAACAATAAAATTGCTGTAGGATTAACTTTACATAGCATTTGTTTAAAATACAATATAATGAAATGGGCAAATATAAGTTATTTTTAACCAATTATTAATAAAATAGCACATAAAATTATATTTGCCAAAGGATTAGCCAAATCAAGACTTGTTTTTAATTAAAACTGAGATGGTTAATCAAAATATTTTAAATCAGAAAGAAAAGTATAATTTTTCTATCAAAGAGTCAATTAAATTGATTTATGGAAATATAATATGAATATTTCTATTTTAATTTTAAAACCGTAAAATGAAATTTCAAAAAAATACTCTACCGATTTGACCGATAGATTTTTAAAAAATTCATAGTACAAATAGGATGTTTGTTGTAATTTAGGAGTAAAGTTGTGATTAGAAATTTAAATAACTAAACTTATTAGCATAGCGCAAAATTAAATTATTGATTCTCTTTTTATAAGAATATTTAATCTATCCTGATATCGTATCTGTGGAGGAGGCCGCTTAATGACTCTTTCGAGAAACGGGCTTTTTTTATTTTATTAGTTTCAGGATGAATAGAAAAGTTATATGATGTGCGGAAATCTGTTTTTTCTAAATTGCAATGGTCAAAAATTGCTCCTTTAAAATCACAATCATCGAAAACAGTTTCAGTTAAATTGGCTTCTACAAAGTCCACTTCATGTAAACTGCAAAGTGAGAAGTTTGTTTTTTTTAGACTTACTTTGAAAAAACTTGAAAAATTCAATATACAGTTATTCATCTGAACACTGAATAAAAAAGGATTGCAATGATTAAATTTTAGTCCTAACATTTTGCAATTGACAAACTTAATGCCGTTCAAGGAAGTATTTCCTAATTTTATCATGCTTAAGTTGCAATCAACAAATTCACAATCGGTGAAATTAAACCCTGAAATATCGGAATTTGATAAATCTAAATTCCTAAAAACGCAAGTTTCATAATTTCCTTTCTCAAGTTTTTGTAATTCGAAGTTTGACTTATCGAATATAATATCATCAAAATTAGTCATTTGATATTACAATTTAGTTGTGATTAAACCTAGTTGATATTACTTTAAATTACTAGATTTTTTCCGAAAATACTTCAAAGCAATTTTTCGCGATTTTATGGGATAAGTTTGGCTATGAATTGCTTTAGTTTTGAATTCTTTGAACAGATTTCACTTCGGAAATTTTATTTATATTTTTACAGAGTGTCATAATATCTTCAGTATCGTGCACGTATATATGGAATCGACCGGTAAACATTCCACCTTCAGTTTCGATGGTAATTTTACTAATATTGCCGCCATATTTTTCAGAAATAACTTTCAGGATTTCAATTAACACACCTTTTTTGTCAATTCCAATTATTTCAAGCACTTCGATAAAAGATAATAATTTATGTGTTGCCCATTGTGCAGAAACTAATCGGTTACCAAAGTTAATTTTCAGGTCGGCTGCTTTAGCGCATTGAAGTTTGTGTACAATAAGCATTTCGGTGCTATCAACGTATCCGAACACATCATCGCCCGGAATTGGATGACAGCAAGTAGCAAGCTTATAGGTTATTTCTGCATTTTCCTCGGTAAGAACGAATGTTTTTTTTCTGTCAATTTTAGCTGCAGGAACAATATCTAAAATTTGATTTTTAGTTTGTTTGCTATCTAAATTGCCAAAAGGCATTTTTAGGTATTTTACAAATACATTTTGAGTTTTAGGCTTTAATATTTGCTTTACATCGTCAATATTAATGAGTCCCTTTGCTATCTGAAGATAAAAAGCATTGTGTTTCGTAAAATTATAATGGTTTAAAATCTTCACCATTATTTCATTTTCCGGTTTTAAATTTATTTCACTGAGTGCTTGCTCAAATTTGGTTTGACCGTTAATTATCTGAGATTTCTCTTCTCTTTTAAATAAGGTTTTAAGTTTTGATTTTGCCCTGGCTGTAGTTACATATTCAAGCCATTCGGGTTGAGGGCTTTGTTTTTTGGAAGTAATAATTTCAATTTGGTCGCCACTATTCAGTTTGTAATTTAACGGAACAAGTTTATGGTTTACTTTGGCTCCAATACATTTTGTTCCTAAATCGGAGTGAAGTAAAAAGGCAAAATCGAGTGCTGTAGCACCTAGAGAAATGGTTTTAATTTCACCTTTAGGCGTGAAAACAAAAATTTCGGAAGCAAATAAATTGAGCTTGAATGAATCCATAAAATCTATGGCGTTTGGTTCCGGATTTTCAAGCATTTCTTTGATAGTTTTCATCCACTTATCCAGTTCAGACTCATCAGCTTCACCCGATTTATATTTCCAGTGCGCGGCCAATCCTTTTTCGGCAATATCGTTCATTCTATCACTTCTAATCTGAATTTCAACCCATCTTCCCTGTCCCATAACGGTTATATGAAGTGATTCATATCCATTGGCTTTGGGATTGCTCACCCAATCGCGTATGCGTTCAGGATGGGGTTTGTAAATTTCAGTTATTGCCGAATAGAGTAGCCAACACTGATCCTTTTCGCTCATACCCGGCTTAGGAGTAAAAACAATACGAAGTGCCAAAACATCATATACTTCTTCGAAAGAAATATGTCGCACATTCATTTTATTCCAAATAGAATAAACAGACTTAATTCGTTCTTTCAAAAAAAACGGGTAGCCCATTTCAGCTAATTTAGCGCTAATAGGTGCAGAGAATTTTTTAAAAAATTGATTACGGGCTTCTTCATCCACAGCCAGTTTTTCCTCTATTTGCGCAAAGGTTTCAGGGTGCTCATATTTAAAACTTAAATTCTCTAGTTCGTTTTTTATTCTGAAAAGTCCAAGGCGATGGGCAAGTGGGGCATAAATATTTTCGGTTTCACCGGTAATTTTAAATTGTTTGGCAAGTGGCATGGCGCCCAAAGTACGCATATTGTGTAGTCGGTCGGCAATTTTTATAAGAATCACCCTGATATCTTCAGACATAGTAAGAATAAGCCGCCTGAAATTTTCAGCCTGTTCCGACGATCTTTCAGCAAAAACACCACCCGAAATCTTAGTTAAACCATTTACAATTTGCGCAATTTTTGCTCCAAACAGATTTTCAATGTCTTCAACAGTATAGTCGGTATCTTCAACAACATCGTGCAACAAGGCTGAGCAAATTGAAGTAGAACCTAAGCCAATTTCGCGCACAACTATGCGTGCAACTGCCAATGGATGCATTATATAAGGTTCACCCGATCTTCGTTTAATTCCTTTGTGCGCAGCATTAGCAAAATTGAATGCCTTGGTAATCAACTCAATTTTCTGCCGATGATTCGTGTGGCTATAATCATCGAGTAAAGCTTCAAATTCTTTTTGAATTTTTTCCTCTTCACTTTGCTGGTTTAATTCTTCTTTAGACACCATATCTTCTGCTTTTTTTCTTACATGCAAAAATACACATTTTTTTAATACATACTCTCAGCATAATTCATTAAAAATATTATTTTTATTTTTTGTCGTAAAATGATATTTAATCTTAAATGCTACAATCCACAAAATTGTTTACATTTTTATCGATTACAAGCTAAACGAATACGATATTTAAGCAATATATGGGTTTTTGAGATGTAAAGTCTTAATTAATTCTTTACTTCAAACGATTTTTTTTAATACCTTTGCAATTTTATTGTTTCAACTTAATTCAACAGACGAAATGCTTAGTCTAAACGACGAATATCACCTTTATTTGAAAATGGAGAAAGCATTGTCAAACAACACGATAGAAGCTTACGAGGGAGATTTACAAAAACTTTCATATTATTTGCAGGATATTCATTTAAGTCCTGAAAATGCCACTCAGGAAATTTTACGCGATTTTATTATTGAGATTAGTACTTTGGGAATTCATCCGCGTTCACAGGCTCGTATATTATCCAGTATCAAGTCGTTTTATCATTTTTTAGTTTATAAAAACAAAATTGACATAGACCCAACGGAATTACTCGAAAGTCCAAAAATTGGTTTGCGATTGCCCGAAGTTTTATCTGTAAGTGAAATAGACAAAATCATTGCTGCAATTGATTTGTCGAAACCTGAAGGTCAACGCAACAAAGCCATTATTGAAACACTTTATGGCTCGGGTTTGCGTGTATCGGAACTTATAAATCTTGAATTATCAAAACTGTATATTGATGAAGCTTATATGCTGGTAGAGGGTAAAGGAAGCAAACAAAGGCTTGTTCCACTATCTCAAGAATCGTTAAAACAAATTGAACTGTGGCGAATTGACAGAAATTTGATGAAAATTGCAAAAGGAAATGAAGATGTGTTGTTTCTCAACCGGCGTGGAGCTAAACTTACCCGAGCAATGATTTTTGCCATAGTTAAAGACTTAACTACATTAGCTGGAATACGAAAAAATGTAAGTCCGCACACATTTAGGCATTCGTTTGCGACGCATTTACTAGAAAACGGCGCGAATTTGCGTGTTATCCAGCAGTTACTTGGACATGAGTCAATTACAACAACCGAACTTTATACGCATATTGATATTCATTATTTACGAAATACAATTATGGAATTTCACCCATTGAATAAAAAGAAAGTAAATAGTTGAACTATGGCTCTGTTATTTTATATCAAAGTTTGTTTTTAAGCTAAACTAAACATCAAAATCATTAAAATTTAAAATAAAATTGATTGCTAAAATCATGCATGTTAATATCATAAAGTCCCAAATTACAAAAATACTGGGTGCATTAATTGTTATTATATTAACATCAATATCAACATATTCCCAAGAAACACTTATTGTTGGACAAGTTTTTAGTTCAACAGATAAAAGCCCCATACCCAATGTAAATATTTATTTTAAAAACACCCAAATTGGAACAAAAACCAACGATGAGGGTTTTTTTATGATACGTACTTATGATAAAGTAAATTCATTGGTGTTTTCATGCATTGGCTATAAGACTAAAGATATTAAAATTAAAAGCGGGCAAAGCCTTGGTTTACAAATGGAATTAACTGAGGAAAACACGCTATTGGAAGAAGTTTTTGTTATTCCGGGCGCTAATCCTGCTTTAGATTTAATGAAAAAAATTCGTTTGATGAAAGCAGCAAACGACCAGAGCAATCAACCCAACTTTTACTCGGACCGAACAGAACAGAATTTGGTATTGCTCGGAAAATTGAATCAAAAAACTATAAATAAACGTATTTTTAATCAGCTAACCAGTGCTTCTGTTTCCGAAAATGATACCAGTCTTACAATTCCACTTTATATGTCGGAAAACAAGGTTCTTTATGAGAAAAAACAAATAACCGAATTAAACAAAAACACTTTTAACACGGATAAAAGCACTGAAAAAATTGTTGTTAATTTATTGGGAAGTCTACAAACCGACCTCAATTTTTATAAAAACACCATTTCAATATTGGGGAAAAGCATTATTAGTCCATTATCCGATATGGGGAATGTATATTACAAGTTTTATTTGGCCGATAGTGTTATATACGAAAAAAGAAAAGCTTATAAAATCCATTTTTGGTCGAAAAATCTTAAGAATCTAGCTTTTAATGGCTCCATGATGATAGACTCGCTAACACTTGCACTGATACAGATTGATGCTTACCTACCACCACAAGCCAATCTGAATTATATTCATAATCTTCAATTTTCGCAAAATTTCAAGTTAATAAATTCTCAACTCTGGTCATTCAATAGCGAACAAATGACTTTAAATATGAATTATGATTTGTTTTCTGATAGCTTAGGCATGAATCCCGATGTATTTATAAAGCGTTCACTCAGAATTAATTTAAATGAGAATAATATTGATTCCTTAACATTGTTTGCCAATTCGCAATATAAAACCAGTACGCTAAATACCCAAATAAAAACCCTGAATGAAACACCTATATTAAAAACAGCCAAATGGCTTGCTGATGTGATTTTGACAGGATATATGCAAATTGGAAAATTGGATATTGGAAAAATTCAGAGTATCATTCGAACAACAGAGGTCGAAGGTCTCAGAGTATCCTTACCTTTTAAAACAAATGAACACTTATGGAAAAATCTATCAATGGGTGGTCATATTGCTTATGGAACAAACAACAAACAAGTCCATTATTCAGGGCAAATACAATACAAGTTACCAACCGTAAATAGAAAATTATTGTCAATTAGTTATTTTAATGATTACAGGTCTAGTTTTTATGATGAAAATAATTTTTTAGCCCGTGAAAATCCTCTTGTATCTGAAGATGAAGACATTACGGGTACAATCATTGCTCTTCGGTCGGCAAATAATTTAAGTAGAAGAAAAGAGTTTTCATCTAGCTTTTTAATTGATTGGAATTCAAATATTGAATCAAATATATCGTTTAGAAACAATGAGTTATCATCAAGTTTAACATTACCATTTTCAAAGAATGGAGTTAGTTTTGATCATTTTAATCAGCAATCGTTTACTATCTCGACCCGATTTTCAAATAACGAAAAAGTGTATGATGATTATATGCAACGCATTTATATTTCAAACACAAAACCTGTTTTTTATGCCATACTCGAAGGTGGCCGTTATAATATTGCAAATGAAAAGGCTAATTATGGAAAAATCAGAACAATAGTTAAGCAGAAATTAAAATTTGATTTTGGATCAATGTATTATTCAGTTGAAGGTGGTTTAATCCTTGGTAAAGTACCTTATCCATTGCTTAGCATACCAACAGGATCCGCAACAATAGCGTATAGCCATAATCAATTTGGCATGATGAAATTATATGAATTTGCTTCAGATAAATACTTGTCTTTACATAGTGAAATTAATTTAAACGGAATTGTGCTGAACCAAATTCCTTTAATCAACAGACTGAATTTACGTGAAATGTTTAGTTTCAAAATGTTTTATGGAACTTACAATACTTCACATAATCAAGTACTTGATATGCCAATATTTTCGCAAACTATTTCGAAACCTTATATGGAGATTGGTGTTGGATTTAGTAATATATTTAGGTTATTCACTTTACAATCAGTTTGGCGACTTTGTGATACAACTCGTCCTGATGATTATAAATGGGGAATAAGATCGAGCATACAAGTAAGTTTTTAAAAGGATTTTACAAAAACCTTACTCTGAGTTTTTCTGAATAAATATCTTATTCTATCTTTGTGATTAATATTTGTAATATATTGTTGAAAATCGCTTAAATAGTTAGAGTTTTAAATACTCAGTAGTTCATTTTTATGAAACAAAATTAAAAATTAAAATCATGGAAAGTTCAAATTTAAAAATTGCCATTATTGGTGTAGGCAACATGGGAGGAGCAATCGCCCGTGGTTTATCAAAAGGAACGCTTGTACAATCGAATAATATTTTTGTAAGTGATGTTTCACAACCCAATTTGTACGCATTAAATGCATTCGACCCACAAATAAATGTAAGTAATGCCAATATTGAAATAGTTAAGGAAGTTGATATTATAATTATTGCCGTAAAACCTTGGTTAGTTGAAATAATTGTCGACGAAATTGAAAAGAAAATTGATTATAAAAAACAAATTATTGTATCCATAGCGGCGGGTGTTGACTTCGCTCGGATGTCCGATTTGTTTGATACAGAGGCTACTATGTTCAGGGTGATACCCAATACAGCCATAGAAATAATGCAAAGTGTTTCAATTATTTCTTCTCACAAAGCATCCAAAGAACAGGAAAATCTTGTAGTTTCACTTTTTGGTGAACTTGGCAAAACATTTCTTGTTCCTGAAAGCCAGCTCAATGCATATATGTCCTTGTCTTCGTGTGGTATAGCTTATGCATTTAGATACGTACGTGCAGCCATGGAAGGTGGTGTGGAAATGGGCATCTATCCAAATACTGCCAAAGAAGTGGTGATTCAAACCTTACGTGGTGCCATTGAATTGCTTGAGGCGAACGAATCGCACCCCGAAGTTGAAATAGATAAAGTTACTACGCCCGGCGGAATTACCATAAAAGGCTTAAACGAAATGGAAGCCAATGGTTTTACAAATGCCGTGATAAAAGGTTTAAAAGCTTCACATCTAAAATAATATGGATTTAAAGGTTTTTGCAAATCTAACATCAGAATGAATACACAAATCAAACAAATTGCCCAACGATTAAGTGGTTTACGCGATGCGTTAAATCTCACAATTGCTCAAGCTGCCGAAAAATGTGAAGTATCAGAAGCTGATTATGCACGTTTTGAATCCGGCACATCGGATATTCCCATGAGTTTTATTTGCAATATTGCTCAAACTTTCAATATCGAAACTAGCGCGCTAATCTCGGGCACTGACCCACATTCATTGGGATATTTTGTTACACGTAAAGGTACAGGAACTTCTGTTGAACGCACAAAAGCATATAAATATCATGCTTTGGCTGCCGGCTTTCGACATGCTATGGTAGAACCTTTTGAAGTTACTGTGGAACACAATAATCAGGCAATTCAATTAAATTCGCATCATGGACAAGAATTTGTTTTTGTTATTAATGGAACATTGCTGATCAATATTGCCGGTTCTGATATAGTTTTAAATGAGGGGGATTCAATTTATTTTGATGCTTCTAAACCACATGGAATGAATGCTATAATGGGCGAAAGCGTGAAATTTATTGCAGTAATTGTATAGTTAATGTGTTCATAATCATTTTGTTTTACAAAAAGCACCAATCATATATTTATGTTAGAAAAATATCTACAGCAAACCGAATTTTCAGATTTTACCGATTTTACTTCAAACTATAAGCTTATAGTCCCCGATAATTTCAATTTTGGATTTGATGTAGTTGATGCCTGGGCTGAAAAGGAACCAAATAAAAAAGCCTTGCTTTGGACAAATGACCATGGAGAATGCCGTGAATTTACTTTTGGTGAAATTAAACAGTATACCGACCAAACTGCATCGTATTTTCAGAGTTTGGGGATTAAAAAAGGTGATATTGTTATGGTTATTCTTAAACGAAGGTTTGAGTTTTGGTTTTCGATTATTGCATTGCATAAAATTGGAGCAATAATAATACCAGCAACACATTTACTTACAAAAAAAGACTTAATTTACAGGAATAATGCTGCCGATATCAAAGCCATTGTAGCCGTAGGCGAAGAATTGATTATCAAACACATAAACGACTCAATGCCCGAATCGCCAACAGTTGAATTGTTGATTTCTGTTGGACCAATAGTTCCCGAAACTTGGCTCGATTTTCACAAAGGAATTACGGAAGCTGCTCCATTTACAAAAATTGAAAAAATTACGGATAACGATGATACACTTATAATTAGCTTTACTTCAGGTACTACCGGAAATCCTAAAATGGTTAAGCTCGATTGTGTTTATCCTTTAGCGCATATAGTAACTGCAAAATATTGGCACAATTTACATGAAAATAGTTTGCATCTCACCATTGCCGATACGGGTTGGCTAAAAGCAGTTTGGGGTAAACTTTACGGTCAATGGATAGTTGGTGCATGTGTTTTTGTTTACGACCATGAGAAGTTTACACCGGCTACTATGCTTGAAATGATTCAGAAATACAGAATTACATCGCTTTGCGCGCCTCCTACCATATTTCGTTTCCTGATACGGGAGAATATTGAACATTATGATTTATCTTCTTTGGAGTATTGCACTATTGCAGGCGAAGCGCTAAACCCATCGGTTTATAATCAGTTTTTAAAACTTACAGGAGTACAGTTAAAGGAAGGATACGGTCAAAGCGAAACAACATTAAGTATTTTCACTTCACCCTGGACTGAACCAAAACCCGGTTCGATGGGATTACCGAATCCACATTATGATATTGATTTGTTAACTCCTGATGGGCGTTCGGCCGAAGCCGGTGAGCAAGGACAAATAGTTATTCGTACTGATAAACGTTACCCTGAAGGTTTGTTTAAAGGTTATCATCGCAACGATGAATTAACAAACGAAGCTTGGCACGATAATATTTACAATACAGGTGATGTGGCTTGGCGTGACGAAGATGGTTATTTCTGGTTTGTAGGACGTGCTGACGATGTTATCAAAAGCTCCGGTTATCGCATTGGCCCATTTGAAGTAGAAAGTGCGTTGATGACTCATCCTGCCATAGTGGAATGTGCTGTAACAGGCATACCCGACGAAATTCGCGGACAAATAGTGAAAGCCACAGTTATCTTATCAAAAGAGTACAAGGATAGAGCAAATCATCATTTAGTTCACGAAATTCAAGAGCATGTCAAATCGGTAACAGCTCCTTATAAGTATCCCAGAATCATTGAGTTTGTAAATGAATTGCCTAAAACTATCAGTGGAAAAATTAGAAGAACAGAAATAAGAGAAAAAGATAAAAATGCCAATGTTTCAATTTAAAATAATTCAGTAAAAAATATAAAAATGAATATTATCAACCTCTCTGAGAACAATTCAATTCTCAATCATTATTTAAAAGAAATCCGTTCAGTAGAAATTCAAGCTGATTCAATGCGATTCAGACGAAACATGGAACGGATAGGTGAAATTATGGCTTACGAAATAAGTAAAACCATGCATTTTGTAACTGAAGATATCCAAACTCCTTTGGGAATAGCTCCAACAAATGTGATTGATGAGAAAATTGTGATTTCTACCATTTTACGTGCAGGATTACCTTTTCACACCGGCTTTTTAAGCTATTTCGACAAGGCAGAAAATGCATTTGTTTCGGCTTATCGCAAATATAAAGATGCTTTGAAATTTGATATCTACATCGAATACATTGCTTCGCCTGATATTAGCGGTAAAACATTGATAATCACTGATCCAATGTTGGCTACAGGTAGTTCAATGGAATTAGCTTACGGGGCTTTACTTACAAAAGGAAAACCGGCTCATATTCATATTGCAACAGTTATTGCCAGTCAGCAAGCTATAGATTATGTAGCTTCTCATTTCCCTGAAACGATAACAACCGTTTGGACTGCATGCATTGACCCAATTCTCAATGATCATTCCTATATTGTGCCCGGAATTGGTGATGCAGGTGATTTAGCTTTTGGGGAGAAACTTTAAAGATATTAGGCTTTAAAATATTATACTACATTTCAATCTTTTTTACTTTTCTTGAAAAATCAGATTTATTACAGGATGCATAATTAATCACACTATTAGCAAACTGAGTGAATCTTGCTTTCTTCTTAAAAATTATGATTGATGCAATTAATTTATTTAATAAATATTTTTATATTTATATATTTTATTAAAATTTTATTTATATATTTGCAACTCATTAAATACTCTCGTCCGCTAAATTAATAGCGGCATTACATATTATCAAAAGCGTTAGCTTTTATTTCAGTTCCAGAAACATCGACACTTTTTTGAACTAGAAGAAATAAGTTAGTAAACGCCTGCGCCAAACGGCGTGGGCTTTAACTTATTATTCTAGTTAGGCAGTCGATGGCCTCTGGAGCGTGATACAGTTAGAGTACCACGCTTTTTTTATGCGCAAAAATTAAAAAAAATTATAGCGGCAGCCGAAAAGCTTATGAGTAGGCACAGATTAGAAAAACAACATGGAAGATTTATTAAATCATTTGTGAACTAAATCGATTTTTCTTTTTGGTTTATTTTAAAATCAAAAATATTAGATAAAAACAATTGATGAGTATAGTTAAAGCATTTTTAATCAGACAAATATAAATTTTAAATTTATGAAACAAGTATTTATAACAGTATTATTCTTTTTCTTTCTTTTCAATCTACAAGCTAAATCCATAATTACAATTGGGGGAATAAACTATTATGAAACAGGAATATTAAAAGTGGGTGTTGCACGAGGTCAATACAGTGGGAATTTAACTATTCCTTCAAGTATTGTTTTTTCAGAAGTAACTTTTTCTGTCACATCAATCGCAGACTCAGCATTTTATGAATGTTCTGGTCTAAATGCAATATCTATTCCTAATACGATTACTTCAATAGGAAAATTAGCATTTTATAGTTGTATAGGCTTAACTTCCATCTCAATACCGAATACAATTAATGTAATTTTAGATAGAACCTTTTATAGTTGTACCAATTTAACATCAATAATAATACCTAATACAGTAGTTTCAATTGGTAGTTATGCATTTGAATCCTGTCTTAATCTAACATCAATTACGATACCAAATTCAGTAGTTTCAATTGGTAATTATGCATTTCAATCTTGTAGCAATCTATCATTAATAAATATACCAAGTTCTGTAATTTCAATAGGGTCAAGTGCTTTTAAATATACTAAATGGCTTAACAATCAAGCTGATGGTGTAATTTATATTAATAGTGTATTATATGTTTATAAAGGAGATATGCCATTGAATACTAATATAGATGTACAAAGTGGTACAACATTTATTAGTGGATGGGCGTTTCTTAATTGTAGCAACTTAACTTCCATAACAATTCCAAATTCAGTAAAATCTATAGGGGATGCAACGTTCATAAATTGTATTGGTTTGACTTCTGTTAACATACCTAATTCCGTTACTTCTATAGGAAGTTCAGCATTTTATGGCTGTACAGGTTTGACAGCTATTTCATTACCCGGTTCGCTTGTTTCAATTGGTGGAGAAGCATTTAGAAATTGTTCTTCGCTTACTTCTCTAAGTATCCCAGATAAAGTAAATTTTATTGGAAATGGAATAATTGTGGGATGTAAAAATTTATTTAGTATTTCAATAAACGAATTAAACCAAAACTTTATCTGTTTAAATGGTAGCTTATACAATAAAAGTTTAACAAAGGTAATTGCAGTGCCAGCATTGAAAAGTGGTCTTTTGGTGATTCCCTTATCTGTTGACACCATAGTTGATTCCGCATTTTTTGGCTGTGCAGGATTGACTGCTATTTCAATACCAAATTCAGTTACTTCTATTGGTAGTTCAGCTTTTTATGGCTGTGTAGGATTAACATCTATTAATATTCCCAATTCAGTTCTATCAATTAATCGTTATACTTTTGATGGCTGTAAAGGACTGACTGCTGTTACAATACCCAGTTCAGTTACCTCTATTGGTGGTGGAGCTTTTGCACATTGTACAAGTTTAACTTCAGTTAATATACCCAATTCAGTTCTATCAATAGGTAGTTTTGCTTTTGCACATTGTACAAGTTTAACTTCAGTTATGATACCAAACTCGGTAAATTCAATTGAATTAGCTGTATTTTATAATTGTACTGCATTAACATCCATTTTGATTCCGAGTTCAGTAAACATAATTGGAGAGTCTGCATTCTCCGGATGTACAAGTCTAAAATCAATTTTAATACCAAACTCAGTTAGCAAATTTGAGCAATATACTTTTTTAAACTGCAGCAGTTTAAAAACTATTTCGATACCCAATAGTGTTTATTCTATTGGCGATAGAACGTTTAGTGGATGTACTAGTTTAAAATCCATATATGTTCATCGAACTAATCCTATTCCTTTAAGTTCACTATCCAAGGTCTTTTATAATGTAGATATAAACTCGTGCATACTTTATGTGCCTAAAGGTTCTAGAAACAATTATCTATCTGCTAGTGTGTGGAATGACTTTGCAAATATTGTTGAATTTGATGCTACATCAATAGACTCAAAAACAATTGCCATTCCAAATATTGCATTTAATGCCACAAACAGAACTCTTAATATTAAAACGGCAAATATACAAACATTAATTTCAATTTATAATCTAAATGGTGTAGAGTGCTTAAATCAGGTCATGAAATCAGATGGAGCAATTATATTAAAATCATTACCAAATGGATTTTACATAGTTAAAGTTATTGCAAACAAAAAAGTATATAGCCAAAAAATTCAATTAACATAAAAGCATGTCATGATTTCTAAATCCGTATTGATATTGCAATATATAAAAATGAGTAATCCGAAAATCATGAAGAGTAGGGAGCGGATGCCGAAAAGCTAATGAGTAGGTAAAATAAAAAATGAGTATTATGAAGTTTTTCAAATGGATTTTTCGAAATTATATCACTATTATTGCTTTATTTCTATTTGTTGCAAACTGTATATTGTTTACACTAAATCTTTACGAAAAGGAGATATTTCTTGGATTTATTGCCTCAATTGCTACTTTGTATTTGGGTATTATAAAATTCAAAATTGAAACTGACCAGTTTAGTCTTGAGCTTTTCAAAAGTTTTAATGATAGATACGATGATAAACTAAATGATGTTTTTAATAGAAACAGGAAAAAAAAGGAAGAGGAAAAATTAAATCATTTTACAAATGAAGATAGATGTATAATTATTGATTATTTTAATTTGTGTGCCGAAGAGTATTATTGGTTTAAGAAAAACAGAATTCCACAAGACGTTTGGGCAGCTTGGCTATTTGGTATTAATAAAAATCTTTCAAATCCGGAAATAAGGAAGTTATTTGATGAAGAAATTAAGGAGTTTGGAATTTCTTATTATGGTCTTGAAAAAGTTATAGATAAGCCTATTCAAAATGGTTAATGATAATCTATATTTTTATATCTAATAGTTTATCCCATTGAGTTTAAATACCCTATATTGTTCGTAGTCTGAAAAGTTGAGTGTAGCGTCTTTCGCTTTGTTTGGTGAAAGTTCCGGAATCTGAAATACAAAAAGCTATTCAACTAAAAAACAAATACTTTAACGATAAAACAAAATGAAAACATATACATTAGATGAAGTTCAAGACAAGCTGATTGGCACTATTGGGACACCTGAGAGGGATCGTTTTGAATATGAATTACAATTAGAAATGATTGGAGCAGCCATTAAAAAAACCCGAAAAGAAAGACATTTAACTCAAGAGGAACTAGGCAATATGATTGGAGTAAAAAAAGCTCAAATATCTCGTTTAGAAAACAAAGCAAGCAATGTAACTTTCGATACCATGTTTCGTGTATTTACTGCATTAAAAGCAAAAGTTACTTTTCGAGTAGAAATACCTTGAAAATCTTAAAAAAAGATTTTCCATAAAAGGAATAAAATTCAAAACAAAACAAACTAGAAAGGTGTGATTCATAATTAATTGAATCACACCTTTCTTATTTTAATAAATATAAGCCTATAATTTATTGACCTTGGCCCGATAGATTAATTACTTTTTCAGGACTTAAACCACCTCCACTAATGGTTAAGATGGCCGAATGTGAACCTGTACTTGTAGGAGTATAGTTCACAGTAATGTTAATTCCATTTTCACTGTTTGCAGCGGTTTTGGTAATTGAATTAGTTGAAACCCCAAACAAATTTGCATTTGCACCACTCAATGTTACCGACAAATCATTAATCACATCGGTAGTTTTAATATTCAGCGTTTTGCTTTTTGTTGAATTTACTTTTGTAATTGGAAAAACTAAATTGCTACCAATTTTTCCAAAATCAACTACAGGCGCTGTAGGGTCAATAGCTGTACCACTCAAACTAACATTGACTACTGTAGCAGCGGCGCTTGAAAAGATAATTTGATTTGTTTTATTACCTGCGGTTAGTGGTTTAAATCTAACATTCAGTAGCACATTCACCGTGCCCGAACCAGGAGCAATACTGATGCTATTTGTCCAGGTAGTTTCGGTTGAAAGTTTAATTTCAAAATTTGCATTTTCGTTTAATACAATATCTAAATTGCCTGTTAATGCTGTTCCACTTACAGTTAAATTCTGGGCAGTTGTAGTACTTCCAATATTTCCTTTAAATGGAGAAAGGCTACCTAAAATACTTATGCTGGGACCTTGAGTTCCGCCCATAAATTTAAATGTAACATTGTCCGAAGTTTTATTTATGGCTGTTATTGGGCGATTTATATTCGTCCCCGACCAGGTAGTTGGATTAAACGAACCACTTGTAAAAGCATCACCCGGCGTAGATGTGTTACCCACTAATGGTTGCAAATAAAACCGCATGTGGTCGGTTGGTGTTTGATCTGTTCCTGTATAATTATTGGGTGAATTGTTATTCCATTCAGATTGATTATAATCTATATGCCAAATTAACATTCCTTCTCCGGGTAAAAAAGCATCCCAGCCGGTTTGTTTTCGGTATTCAACCATAAAAAACTCCGATGGACTAGGGCTGGTTGCACTCATGTTGTGATTTGAAGCTGCAAACAGATAAGCTTGTTGATTGGTATTGGCAGGTATTGTTTTTCCCTGATATAAAGGCAAAAGAGTCATGTCAAGTGGAGAATTGATTTGTTGTGGTACTACCCAACCCAGGTAAAATCGATCATAAGCAGTGTAAACCGGAGGAGTTCTACCTTCGTTTAAATATGCACCATAATCCATTATATGCCATTCATTCAAAGTATTTTTTTCAGGGTCTTCAGTATGATAATAGTCCGGTAAGCCTAAAACATGTCCAAATTCATGGGCAAAAGTTCCTATTCCGCACATGGCTGAACCAGTTGAACCCTTTAGCTCTGATGTACATGCATAGTCATTAACAGTTTTACCATCAAATACTTTGTTTCCACTATATCCACTACTGGTAATATCCCAGCGATGAGGCCAAATTGTATTTTCCGGTCCATTTTCAGCTTCATTAAATCCAGCATAATATACAAATACATTATCTAAAATATTATCATTGTCAGTATCGTAAATTGAAAAATCAAGACCGGCAGCATTAGCCAGGGTACATGCATCAATTATCATATTACCTGGTTTAACATCATAACCATCGGCATCGTTAGCGCCATAATATGCCATATTATTTGGCAAAGTATATGGACCAACAACATCAAAGTCAGGTGCAAATTTACCATAAGACGAACTCATAAAATAGTCACGAGCCGATCCTGTTCCTCCATTGGCAGCATAGTTATCCTGATTTAATAAATTTGCAAAATCAGTTTTTGCAGTAGTAGTACTTTTTGCAAATGATTTGTCGGTAAAATTAACCAGAATTACCAGCGATTTAGGTGAGCCTGTGAGTGGAAATGCTCTTCGAGGTTTGCTTTGAGCTGAAAATATTCTACTTTTAGACCGTGCAATTTTGTTCTTTTGTAATAAAGTTGGTTTTTCTATTGAGTTAATAAATTGCAAATCTGAGTTTGATCTTTGGTTTGGATTTTTTGCAATCACATCACTCGCAACTAATTGGCCTTCAGTATTTATATTAGCATAAGTTTGAAAACCTTTTGCGTTTTTAATTATCTGAATACCATCTATAGTTGTTTTATAATGATGAAATTCATCCCCATTTAATTTAACAGTCAATTTACTGCCATCAGGCTGTGTTATTTCTACCGGATAAGGATATGCTTTAATTGCAAATAAAGAATTTGTTGCAATAATATTAAAAATTAAAAAAATCGAAAACTGTAAAAAATACTTACTCATATACTGTTTTTTAAAAAATTTGAACCCCAAAAGTAATAATTATTTAAATACTACAATCTGTTTTTTAATGTTTGGATGAATTTAATTTATAATCATTTTAAA
>CAMBSB010000023.1 GCA_945870155.1 Paludibacter jiangxiensis
ATCTAACATTTTAAAACAAATAGTATAGTATGAAACACAATTTTAATTCAAAAGTACAATCAATAAAAAACACGATTCGCTTTTTTATTGTAATGTTTTTCGTGGGCACTTTAAGTGCCAATGCTGCTGTAAATTACAATGAATATAAAGGAACTGTAGTTGATAAAAATACAGGTAATCCCTTGGCTTTTGCCAGTATTTCATTATTCGATTCAAATTTGAATACGGTAACAAATTCAGATGGAGAATTTTCGTTAAAAGTATCAGAAGACCTGGTTAATGCTAAAATCCTTATTAGTTTTATTGGTTATAAAAATAAAACAGTGAAATTGACTGATTTGACTGAAGGTTTTAAAATTGAACTTTTTCCGGTCACTATTGAATTGCCCGAAGTAAGTGTGATTTCGAAAGATGCTGAATCATTGGTTTTGGCAATGATGGATAAAAAAATGGCTAATTATGGTACTGAAGATTTTTTGATGACAGCGTTTTATCGCGAAACTATCAAAAAAAATAAATCTTATGTGTCATTGTCCGAGGCAGTTGTAGATGTTTACAAACAATCGTACAATTCATACAAGTCGGATGTGGTGAAAATGTATAAATCGCGAAAAAAAACCGATTATGATAAACTGGATACTTTGGTTTTTAAATTAATGGGTGGCCCTTTTAACTCCTTGCACCTCGACTTGATGAAATATCCTGAAATGATTTTTACAGAAGATATGTTGAAAAACTATGTATTCAGTTTTGACAAAACAACAAAAATGGATAATCGTTTGATATATGTTATTGATTTTACTCAAAACAAACTTAACAACGAACCACTTTATTATGGTAAGTTATATATAGATGCACAAAATCTGGCTTTGAAAAGTGCAGTTTTTAAACTCAATATTGCTGATAGAGAGGCTTCAGCCAGGATGTTTATTATAAAAAAACCTTTTAACGCCAATGTTTATCCTGTAGAGGCCAATTACCGGATTAATTATATTGAGCGAGATGGCAAATGGTATTATGGTTATAGCCGCATAGAGCTTGGTTTGCGCATAAATTGGAAGAAAAAACTTTTCAACACCACTTATTATTCTACCATAGAAATGGCTGTTACCGACAGGGAAAAGGCGGGCGAGAATAAACCGGCGAGTTTTAAAGACAGATTAAAATCGAATGTAATTGTTGCCAATGAAGCTAGTGGCTTTGCTGATCCTGATTTTTGGGGCGATTTAAATGTAATTGAGCCCGAAAAATCCATAGAATCTGCCATCAAAAAAATCCAAAAACAATTGGAAAAGAAAGATTAATTCATGCTCAATATTTATCGTGCATCGGCAGGGTCGGGCAAAACATTCAGGCTAACAAAGGATTATATTCATTTGCTATTCAATCCGAAAAAGGAAAGAACGCATCGTCGTATTTTGGCGGTAACCTTTACAAACAAGGCAACCGACGAAATGAAAACCCGTATTCTCAAAGAATTACATGCCCTGAGTCAAGGTGAGAAATCGGCTTATCGTCAGGGATTGATGAAAGAATTTGAAATGTCGGAAGAAGTGGTGAATGACAGAGCCCGAAAAATTCTGACAACAATCCTGCACGACTATTCTTCATTTACTATCAGTACCATCGATCGTTTTTTTCAACAAGTCATTCGTTCGTTTGCTCGCGAAATTGGTGTGCATGGAGGCTATAACCTGGAGTTGGATAGCGATAATACTTTGCAGCAATCGGTTGATAATATGTTTCTTGACTTATCAAATTCCGACAACAAACAATTGCTAAATTGGCTAACGCAGTTTGCCGAGGAGCGAATAGAACAATCAGAAAACTGGAATCCACGTCGCAGCATAGAGGATTTAGGGAAGGAAATTTTTAAAGAAAGCTATCAGCATAAAGCTGAGGATACCAATCGCCGACTGCACGACCATGAGTTTTTGAACAGTTACCGTAAAAAATTAAATAAAATTAAAGTCGATTTTGAGGAAAGTGTAAAAACTACAGCACAAAAGGCACTTGACCTGATGGCCAATTATGGTTTGTCGCACGAGGATTTTTCATATTCAACAACCAAAACATTTGATGCATTAAAAAACGGCAAATATGAAATTAGCAAACGCTTTGTTGCTTATGCCGATGATGTAACTAACTGCTACACCAAAACTAAGCCTCAAAATATAAAAAATGCCATTGAAAGTGCCTATTCGGCAGGTTTACAAGCTCAAATTCTGGAAATTATCCGTTTATTACAAGTCGATATCGTGCTATTTAACTCAGCCAATATTGTACTTAAACACATTAGCACCTTGGGTATTTTATCCGATTTGGCTTTGCAAATAAAGAAATTGACCGATGAGCAAAATTCCATGTTGATTTCAGATTCAAATATGTTGCTTAACAAAATTATTGATAATTCCGAAACACCTTTTGTTTACGAAAAAACAGGCATTTACATCGATCATTTTATGATTGATGAGTTTCAGGATACTTCTACACTTCAATGGAAAAACTTTTATCCGCTGATATCTAATAGTTTATCGTCAGGGAAATTAAATTTGGTTGTGGGCGATGTAAAGCAAAGTATTTACCGATGGCGAAATTCAGATTGGAAATTACTGGATGAACAAATAATGAAAGACTTTCGTCCGGAGCAAATACATGAAGAAAACCTGGATACCAACTGGCGAAGCGACGAGAATATAATTGCATTTAACAATGAATTTTTCAAAAGTGCCGCTTTTTTATTGCAGCAAAAGCTAAATGAGAATCTACAACCGGTTTTAGCACTTTATCCTGATTTGCAGATGCTTACCGAGCGAATTGAACATGCTTACGGGCAGTTAGAACAAAAAACTGCAACAAAAGCCGGAATTGGTAGAGTGAATGTGCAATTTATTCAGCGTGATGAAAATGATGAGGGTTGGCGTACTGAATGTTTAAATCGATTGCCGGTAATACTCGAAGATTTGCAAAGCCGTGGTTATATGCCCGGCGATGTGGCTTTGTTAGTGCGTACCAATGGGGAGGAACAACAAGTAATTCGTAAAATTTTAAACTACAAAACTTCACCCGAAGCATTGCACGGCTATAGTTATGATATTATGGGTAACGAAGGTCTACTCATTGGAACTTCGGCTTCGGTGCGCTTTATTTTGGGAATTTTACGGCTAATAGTTACACCTACCGACAGCATACAAAAAACCATTATCAGTTTTGAATATGCCAGAGCTTGTTTGAATATGACTGAAAATGAAGCAATTAATCGATGTTTTGAAAACTCACACACCGAAAATAGTTTCTCATCTCTTTTTACCCCGACTGAAAATCAGCAATTGAGCGAACTTAAAAACAAATCGCTTTATGAAATGATTGAAAATATTATCAGCTTATTTCAAATTGGTTTATGGAATGATCAAGCTGTTTTTGTACAAGCATTTCAGGATGTGGTTTTTAAATATACCTCCGGTAAAAATACCGATTTGTATAGTTTTTTGAAATGGTGGGATAAAAATGGAGTAAAACAATGTATATCCACACCCGAAAATAAAGATGCATTTAGGATTATGACTATTCACAAATCGAAAGGTTTGGATTTTAAAGTGGTTATCATTCCTTTCTGCGATTGGGATATTGATAAAAAATCGGGCTTTTTTAAAAATGTGCTTTGGTGTGAGCCTAAACAAGCGCCATTTAACGAGTTGGCTATTTTGCCTGTGGAATATTCATCAAAACTTGGAAATTCAATTTTTGCCGAGAACTATTTCGATGAATTAATGCATCAATATATCGACAATCTGAATGTGGCTTATGTGGCTTTTACCCGTGCTAAACACGAATTGATTTGCCTGACTCCAACTCCCAAAAGTGAACCTGTGAGTACCGAAAAAATAAATTCCTTGTCGGGGCTGATGATGTATAGTTTTCAAAATCAGGTAAATGAAAACACAATGACCCAGCTAGTGGATAATTATGACAAGGAAAAAATGAATTACAACATGGGCGTTCCTATTCAAGTTACCAAAACTGAGAAACCAAGCGAAATATTCAACGAAAAACTTTCAGCTTATCCATCGGTAAGTAGTTTCAATCGCCTTAAAATCAAGCATCAAAGTCTTGATTATTGGCTTGACAATCAGGGAATGAACCAAAGCAGATTGAATTATGGCATTATAATGCACGATATTCTGCGAAAAATTACCAAAAAAATTGACCAAAGTAATGCCATCAATGCCATGATACGCGAAGGAAGAATCAATGAACTCGAGAGTCAGCATGTAATAGCCGAAATGGAAAAATTTTGGAATTTACCCGGAATTAATACTTGGTTTTCGGACGATATACAGGTAATGAATGAGGCAACCATACTTACACCTGGTGGTGATTTGTATCGTCCTGACAGAGTGGTTTTTAACAACAATACGGCAACTGTGATTGACTATAAATTTGGCGATTTTGAAAGCAAAACTCATAGCGCGCAAGTAAAGCAATATATGAGCTTAATAGCACAAATGAACTTTGAAGTGGAAGGCTATTTGTGCTATGTAAGCTTGGGAAAAGTGGTGGCAGTCGGGTAAGAAAATCCGGGCATTTAATTATAATATGCTAATTCATACGCTTTTATTCATTACAATTTCAGTTTCATTCCCATCTGTAATACAACCCGAAATCAATTTCGAACTTTGTTAAAGGGTGTTCCGGATTTTTTACTTGTTCAATTATCGGATTTTCGTATGTCCAATTGTAAGTTGTTCTATTATAATTAATTGCTTTGCTTGTTTTGTACCAACTCGTTTGCATTTGAAGTCCAAGTACGTTTTTCTTGAATTTTAAACAATCCACATTAAGTTCTACTTCAGGATAAATAAATAGATTGTACGAATTAACAGTTTTGTATTGTATTTCCTTTTTGAAATTATTGTTTTTTTCTTTTAGTAGAACAGTTTCTGTTAACTTACTAAATGAGCTTATACCACTATTCATTTGAACTGTTAAGTGAAGAAACTTGTAGTTTAAAGGGACTATAATTCCGGCACTAAAGCCATTGTCGTATAAGACAGATTGTCTATAATTTGAATCCGTATCTTCAAAATGCCCACCATCACTAACTAAATGAAATTCATTGAATTGGTTAATATATTGTGGGTAACCAAACATGCCCATTGAAAGCCCAAACTGTTTAACCGGAAAATACATTGCCTTTACCATATACGAACTGGGTCTAAAGCTTGGATCAAGTGTTAATTTAAGGTCAGCTTGCCATTTGCCCTTAAACCAAATTTGTGTAGCAAATCCAAGGTATTCGTAATTGGTATATTCCTGATTGTCTAAAACATAATTCAGAAAATCTAAATTTTTGTTCAACGGCAAAATATTACTTTTCATTTCTCTAACGCCAAACCATGTGGAAGCTTTGAATTTTTCAATCAAATTCTCTTGTGCACTTATATTTATATTGTTGCTAAAACACAGAACAACAAATGATATTAAAAAATATTTCTTCATAATTATTTGTTGTATTCAGCTGTTATTAAGTGTATTAGTTTGGTGTTCGCTCTCAGAACCTGACCGTTGATTAAAGTGATTATAATTAAAAACTGTGCCTTGTTATTTTGTATTTTATCTTTTAACGATATTTGAAATTCTGTAGTCTCACTTTCAAAAGAAGCGTTAAAATAGCTCAATAGTTCGTCCATGGATTTATAAAGCTTAAAATTCTCGGAGTAATATACAAAATGATTAGTTATATCTGTATTTGCCGGTAAAGACTGTGAGATGGATTCCATGGTAATAATATTCAATTTCTGAATCTTATACTTTGGTTTATATGGCATTGTTGGTGGTTCGTTTTCAGTTTTGGCAGTAAGTGTTGAAAATCCAAAACTTGCTTGCGGTTTTGCGTAAGTATATTTATTAATGCTATCCATAACTGAAATTTTAAATGTTACAGCACCATCTAACATAGTATCAGAACTCATATATTTAGGATAAACACCTGAATTATCGATATTCAGAATTTTAATTTTATTGTAATTAAATTCTATGAAGCTTGTATTATAAGTAAAATCGTCAACTTTACAACTTTGTGAAAACCGAATTATTGATAGTAAAATAAGCACGAAAAGTATTTTTGAGAAACGTTTCATAGTTAAAATATTGATTGTTGTTGGATATTGATACAGAACATATTGATGTTAAAACAAGATGTTCTCATTAAATATTATTTAATGGTTTCTATATTGATAAATTGTGCAACAAAGTTAATATAATATTTTAACCTGAGCAAGTTTTTGTTGTTTTTTGAAATTTAATTTATATTTATAATTTATTCTAACAGCATCTGGTTTTGTTGTAAATTTTAAAACAGTTATATAATAGAATATTAGGAATTTAGCAATAAAAAAAAGAGTAAATTTCTTTACTCTTTTTTTATTGGTATGGTTGATTCCTGTAAGTTTTGGAAAAGGAATTTATGTACAATGAATCTTACAACTGGATTATTTTTTTATGATTTTGAATGTTTTTACTTCTTTATTGTCTACAAATATTCTAAGAAAATAAGTTGCAGGTTTAAGTTTATTCAAAATTATTGAAGTTTCTACACTCGAAACCTTAGCATTACGAATCATAGATCCGCTCATGTTGTACAATTTATATGAAAAGTACGATAATTCGTTGTTCGGAATCTTTAATATCAGAAAATCACTTGCCGGATTTGGGTAAGCCATCAGTAGCTCAATACCGTAAATGTCGTCGATTCCCGAAACAACATTTATTTCGAAGGGTTGTTGTATCCCTTGTGCTACCGAAGATGTTGTTCCTGTTGAAGTAGTGTAAACAAGTTGACCCACAGTGTAACTTGCAGTGCCACCTGTGCCGGTTGCATTTTCCCCGGCTGTTGCAATGCCTGCATGAAGTACTTGTGCTGGCAGAGCAGAAAAACCGTAAAATGAGAGTAACAGAAAAATACTATAGATTTTTTTGTTCATAATAATTTTGGATTAAAAATGTAGCAAGTTAATCCTTTACACATCTTACAGAGAAGCCTGTAGGTTTGCTATGTGTGCCTCTGGTTATGCTGTATGAAACTGAAATTAAATGTCTTCCATACATTGAATTGCCGTTTTCGGTTGATGTCCACCAATATCCGTAATTGGTGATACCACTAAATAGGCCGTTTGAGCCACGATACCCACCAGGAAGTGCTGTAAAACCTGACTTGTTGTTTTTTGTCAGGTCATTTCCAATAGCGCCTTCTACCGTCGTTGTTGCAGTCCATAAATTGGTCGATGCAAGCGATTTTGCAATTTTATCGTTGGTGGTGCTACTATCGTAATTGTAGCCATTGGCTATCAGATAGTTTTCAAGTGTAGTCCATTCGGCATCGGTAGCTATATGCCAGCCCAAGGGTGCAATTTTACGTGCATCTAAAACGGCATACCCGTTATACAAATGTCCATAAGTAACTCCATTTGCATCGTTGTTGTCGAAATCGCACCAAGCTCCGGATGTTGCATCCGACCATGAATTGTTTGCTGTGATATTGGTGATATTATCTCCGTTTCGATAATGAGTAGTTTTGAGGTTTTGTACCAACCATGTTTGTGTGCCGATTTTTACTGTAGAGTATAAATTTCCATCATAATCGCTTACAATGTTTGAAGCTGCTTTGAAAGTGATGCTATCTACATTTGCAATTATACTTTTGAACGCCACTGCTCCTCCTTTGTAAATATACAATGTATCTTGCGATGATACTGACATAATTGTCAGATACAAAGCCATTAAAATGATGAGTTTTGTTTTCATAATGCAAAGAATTTAAAATTTATTGTTTAATAAATTTGGCTGTTTTACATGTATTTCCATTCAACACACGGCAGAAATATAATCCACGTGATAAATGATATACTGAAATTCCATTTTCTGAAGGATTGAAAATTGTAGAAAGTATCATTTTTCCATCAATACCTATAATTTCAATCTGTTGATTTACAATATCATTCGTCAAATCATTGATGTGTAAAACATCTTTCACTGGATTTGGAAAAATGTTGAATGATGATTGAGCAGTGCGTAGGGTTTCAATGCCGGTGCCGGGACTAAAGTTCAGGTTTTGAATACCTAAAAATGCAAATGTACCTGAACTAGCATCTTTTTTATTTACTATCAGATTTCCTCCAACAAATGTAAGCGATTTTACATTCATTAAATTGATGGTAGTAGTAGTACCTGTTTTTTCCTTTACATTCAGTACTGCTTGTGCCATTAATGCATTCAGCCCTAAAACAAATAGTAATAAGGCTAACAGTTTGAGTTTTTTGTGATTCATAATAATGATTGTTTAAAGTTTTACGAATAACTTTTAAGTTGGGAAAATTTTAGGAAGATTGTCTTTTTTTAATTTTTATTCATTTTGATAGATTTTTAAATGGATTGTTTTTTTCGATAGCGTTGATTTATAATTATTTGAATTAATCTAGAGTTAATTATAGAGAGTTAAATTAACAACAGTGTTTTTTTTGTTTTAAAATTTTCGAATTATTTTCTAATTAGATTAATCCACTAATACATATATTATTCGACCTTCTCTGTCGTGATACTCCTGCTTATCAGGGAAATATATTTTTACTCCTCTGAAGTCACTTTGGAAAGCGCAAATTTCATAAGTGATACCTTCTTTATTACCCCTAAATTCATGAGCGCTTGAAGCTGCAACCGGACCCCAGCCAACTTCCATGCTTAAAACCTGGAATTTTCTCATGTCATCTGTCGTTATGCCCATTTCAGTTGGTGTAATGAGCAAAGGAACTCTATATCCTGAATTGAACTTGAAGATTTTCATCTTTATTGTTTTGCTGTCTAACTGAATGAATTTTGCTGTGTCGGCAATTGTTGCTTTAACTGCGATGCTGGCATTATCTGCAGTTTTTGAATGTAAAGCATAAGGCACGCTTAAAAGTTGAGTTGTGTTAGTGATGGTGTAGGCAGTACCACCCAAAATATCGATGTCAGTTCGCAGGTAGTATGTTTCGGTAGCCCAATCGATGTCAGAAAATTTTACTGAACCTGCAACAACACTTCCTGTGCCGATTGCAATATTGATTAGTCCGTTTTCATTGGTAGTGGGAGAGTGTGTTTCGGCATAAACGGAGCTGTAAAATGGTTTAGGAATAGCAAAGACCCATTTTTGTATGCTGATTTTGATAGCAATAGCTTTGTTTACCACCAATGTTCCATTTGGATTGCGAACTATGGCCTGATAGCTCATTTTTTCGGGAGATTGTGCTTTAAGCGATATGGCCGAAAGCATTAAAAAGGCAAGAATTAGATGTGATTTTTTCATTTTGACTAGTTTTTAAAAGTTATATTATTTATGGGTAAAGAATATTGACTTATCTATACTAATGCATGCAAACAAAAAAAACTTTTTTGAAATTTATGGTTTAAATCTTATGATAATATCTAGAAAACTAAGTATGATTAAATTGTAAAGGCTGTTTTTTGAGATTTAGATTCAATGTGTTAACTAGAAGTTTTAACTCAATTGAAATTATTGCTAATTACGTCTATATTGCCATTAATAATTAAAAATCAATATATATATATATATGATTGAAGTTGAGGTAGTTTTAAGCGCTTAGTAAATTTTACTTGTTTGGAGTTTTAGGAATACAGATGATATTACTTCCTATAGTTTACATTTCTGGATTAAATGCTCTTACTTAAATGGTTGATTTTTATTGTTAATTTAATGATAGAGACATGTTTTATCATGTTCAAATTATTAATTGGAATCTGTTTAGAAACCAAACATGAAATATATATTGAAATTATATAACAAACTATAAACTAGGAATGTTCATGCCGGTAATTTTTCTATACAAGTCCAAAGCGTAAATATCGGTCATGCCAGAAATATAATCTAATACTGACATAATTCTACCATAATTTGAGGTGTTTTCGGAAACATATTGCTCCGGTATTCGCATTAATAATTGTTTTGAATAGGCTTTTTCGGGAGTTAAAACTGCCGAAACCAAATGCTCAAGTAAGGTGATGATGATTTTGTAACCGGCTAATTCCACATCAAGCACTTCTTGCGAACGATAGATTTTGTCAAAGGCAGTTTTTGAACAATTTTGATAAGCCGCTACTGAATTTTCGGGTATTATTTTTATTAATGATAGTGATAATGTGCCATTTAATATTTTTTCTTCGTTGGCAACAAAAGCATCTGAACATTGATCAATTAATTTACCTATCACCGATGAACGTAGATAAGAAATTTGCTCATTTACATCGGTTACAATATTCATCGTTTCCTGAATTCTTGATTTCCGTTTCTCATCAAAAAAGTTGAGCATCAGGTTTTTAGTTTCTTCTGTGGTAAGGATTCTCAGTTTATGTGCATCCTCTATATCCATTATCTGATAGCAAATATCATCAGCCGCCTCAACCAAATAAACCAAAGGGTGTCGGGCAAATCGATTGTTGTTTTCAGGTAAAGTTATGATACCAAGTTCGTTAGCGATTTTTTCGTAATCGGATTTTTCCGAATCAAAAAATCCGAATTTTTGTTTCTTTACATCTGAATGAATTGAGGCGTATGGATATTTTACTATGGCTGCAAGTGTACTGTATGTCAGAACAAAACCGCCTTTCCGTCTGCCTTTGAATTGGTGAGTTAGTAATCGGAATGCATTCGCATTTCCTTCATAACATATAATATCTTTCCATTCTTCTGCGGTCATGGTTTGCTCCAAATTCTGTCCTTGTCCTTCCGAAAAATAGCTTGCAATCGCTTTTTCTCCTGAATGCCCAAAAGGAGGATTTCCCATATCGTGTGCCAAACAAGCAGCCGAAACAATAGAACCAATTTCATCCAGAAAAGGTGCTGATATACCTTTGGCTTGTAACTGTCGGGCCACATTTACTCCTAACGACCGACCTACGCAAGCTACTTCGAGGCTGTGAGTGAGCCTGTTATGCACAAAAATGCTTCCGGGTAATGGAAATACCTGAGTTTTATTTTGCATTCTCCGAAAAGGAGCCGAGAAAATCAATCTGTCATAATCACGTTGAAATTCACTGCGATCATCAGCACGCTTTTCGTGATAATCCTCCATCCCGAAACGTTTGGTCGATAATAGTTGTGTCCAATTCATTTTAATAAATTCATTCTTTTTATTATTATCAATTAATGCTTATAATCATCATATTATCAGCTTAATACTCAATATTTATAATCCAAAACTGAAATTTTCAAATCTTCAAATATTTTTTTTACTTCGGCATATTATAATTTTTCAATTCTTTTCTGAGTTCCTTGCTTTTATTATCAGTAACTTTGTCCATCCACTTCCAAAATTTATCGCCATGATTCATTTCTTTGGTATGGCAAAGTTCGTGAAGTATAACATAATCAATCAGATATGATGGTAAAAGCAATAAGTAAAACGATAGATTGATACTTTTTTCGCGCGAGCAACTGCCCCAGCGACTTTTACTCGATTGAATTTTTACAGTTGAAAATGTAAAACCAAAATCTTTGGCTAATTGTTTTGTTCTGTCTGGCAATAAACGTTTTGCCTCTTTGCGTAAAAAATAATTTATTCCATTCCAAAAATGGGCTTGTACTTCTTCCGATTTGCAATCAGCACTTTCTGGAAATTCGATAGTTAAGATGCCATTTTTTAAAGAGAAAAAAATATCCTTTCGAGCTTTTCTACTTAATACTACATTGAATGTCAGTGTTTTAAATGTTTGATCCTCATCCAGTTTTGTTTTGTTATTCTGCTCATTTTTATGCAGTTTTTTTTGTTTTGCCAATATGCTATCCTGAGCAGAATGTATAAATTTCATGGCATGTTCCTCAGTCGAACCATAAGGTAAACTAACTTTTAAGCCATTTGGGAATATACGTACACGAATTTGTTTTGCACGTTTGCTACGCTCAAATTCTATTTTACCAAAATCAATTGCACTTGTCATTAAACCCAAAATACTTTATATTAATCAGAATATTATTACAAAGGTACATTTTTTTGTGAATAAAAGATTTGAATCTCATTAGAAACTTATAACTTTGCAGAAAATATAATTTAGAAATAGATGATTGAAGCTAAAAATATTCACAAGAGTTTTGAAACTCTCGAAGTGTTGAAAGGTGTAGATTTAAGCATACAAAAAGGTGAAATTGTATCCATTGTTGGACCAAGTGGTGCGGGCAAAACTACTTTACTTCAAATAATTGGCACACTCGACAAACCTAATTCAGGTAGTGTAAAACTTAATGGTGTGGATGTTAATACTTTGAACGAGAAAGAATTATCGGCTTTTCGTAACAAACACATAGGTTTCATTTTTCAGTTTCATCAACTTTTGCCGGAGTTTACAGCACTCGAAAATGTGATGATACCAGCATTAATCGCCGGAAAAGACTCAAAAACTGCCAAAAAGCTAGCCATGGATTTATTGGATTATCTTCAATTATCCAACCGCATAGAACACAAACCTGCTGAACTTTCGGGTGGTGAAAAACAGAGAGTCGCCGTGGCGAGGGCATTAATCAATCATCCCTCCATAATTTTAGCCGATGAGCCTTCGGGCAGTCTTGACACTACTAATAAAGAAGAACTGCACAAGCTTTTATTCGATTTGCGCGACAAATTTGGCCTCACCATAGTGATAGTAACTCACGACAAAGAGTTGGCAATGCTTTCTGATAGGGTGATAGAGATGAAGGATGGGAAAATCAAAATAATGTAGTCCCGCCGGGACATCAAATCACTTAATTTTATTTTCCTCAAATTTACCTGAAACCCTTTATTAGTCTGACTTAAACCCTTATTTATAGGGTATTTAGGGATAAGAGAAATAAAGTTAAATAAAGACCAGTAAAGAATTATTCTTACCATTATTCTTACCAGAGTTGCTAGTGTGGTAAGAATTTTCTATATTTGTAGCGTGTTTAACCAATCATACATACTACAATGGCAAAAATTAGTTTTTACCTCACCAATTCAAAGACAAAAAACGAAACAAATCTTTATTGTCTAATTAATTACGGACTGTTTAGCATTGAATCAGGGACAAAGAAGTATTTACCTCTTAAATACTATACAGATATTGCAATGTTTCCCGATTTATGGAATAAGGAACTAAACCGGGCAAAGGAATCTAACAAGTGGGCGAACCCTGACACTTTTGATATTAGTAGTCAAGCGGTCAAAGAATCAGCACGAAAGAATTACAACGCTATTAATTCAGAAATTGAAACCTTTGAACATACCGCAAAGGAATTAATCAGAACACTTTCAGAGAATGGAAATGTGCCCTCACACGACATACTCCGATTAGAGTTAGATAAGATTTACAAACCTACCAAAGTAACCACAGCACAGGGCGAAACACCAAAGGAATTTTTTCCGTTTATCGACTTTTTTATAAAGACCGCAACCCGGAAAGAAAACACCATTAAGAGTTACAAAACACTTAAGAACAATTTATTAGAATATCAAAAGGATAAAAAAACTACTTTGACATTCGACCGGATTGATATTGATTTTTATAATTCGTTTATCGACTATCTTACAAAACCCAAAACGATAAAAACTAAAACCGGAAAATCTAAAACGGTTGCGGGACTATCAATAAATACAATCGGCACCCGAATAAAGATTTTAAAAACCTTTATGAGTGAGGCAAACAATAGAGGTATAAATGTACCGACTGACTATACAAAGAAATCATTCAAAAAACCAAACGAGGAATCATTTTCTATCTACCTGAATGAATCAGAATTAATGCAAATGTACAATAAGTCAGATATGCCACTTTATTTGGAACGTGTGAAAGATTTATTCCTTATTGGTTGTTATACCGGTCTGCGGTTTTCTGACCTTGTACAATTAAAAAAAGAGAATATAACAGCTGATAATACCATTAATGTAACTACTCAAAAAACGAATCAAAAAGTAGTAGTACCAATACACCCGGTTGTCAGAGAGATTTTTAAAAAGTACGAATATAAACTCCCGAAACTGCCAACGAATCAGAAATTTAATGAGTTTTTGAAAGAGGTTGCAAAATTATCAAAGATAAACGAACCTGTTACAACAGAATCGACAAAAGGAGGTTTTAAGGTATCACAAACCACCGAAAAATATAATTTGGTAACGAGCCACACAGCAAGGCGCAGTTTTGCCACGAACGCCTTTTTAATGGATATGCCAAGTATTTCAATAATGAAAATTACCGGACACAAAACAGAATCGGCATTTATGCGCTATATTAAAATGAGTGCAAAGGATAACGCTATCAAAATGCAATCGCATAAGTTTTTTAATCAAATGTTAATCGCTAAATAATGGAAAAGTCACACTTTATAAATATGGGAGTTAACGAATTACTCCACGAAATGTTGGTAAACGACAATGTTCAATTTGGAGAAATTGACACTTATAACCACATAAGGAAAAACACAAATAATTTTGAAATAAAGTATATTCAACTATTATATGTTGATATATTATGGTTTATCGAAGATATTTGTATGACATTTGAAAATGAAATATATCCTTTAGAATTACTATCAGTATTAAATATAATGCACCCAAACGACATATTAAAATATGGTATTCATAATGGTGAGAAATTAAAAGAAACAATTAATTATGGAGATTGGAAAGGACTTAACAAAGAGGGAAACAAATTATTGTCATTTTTAAATTTGGCAATTGAACTGCCACGGTACAATCAGGGATTGAAGTTAGAATATAATTTAAGAAAAGTAAGAGGGTACGTAGACGTGTTTAACGATGTTTTAAAACAGGTAAACATAGATATTGAGAAGATGATGAAAGATAAAGATTGGAAATTGAAATTAGAAAGTAAAAAAAAATTGAACCAAAACAACCAATAACATTTTCAGGACTGTTCAAGTACCCACACAATCAGAATTTAGAACAATTCAAAAAGAAATTGCAAGAATGCAATTTGATAGATGATAAATACCTTTGGCGTGAGGTTGACAACAACGGCAAAAGAACCACGAGAAATGATATTGGAAAGTTTTATAATTGGCTGTATTTAGAAACAATCGTATTTAGCAAAACAACTGATAAAACGAATGAATGTATCTGTTTTTGTGATAATTTTGGAATTAAAGCCTATAAAGAAGGCGAAAAACCCAAATCAGGACGAATGGTTTCAGTAGAATCAATAACAAAGGCTAAATATAATTCTGAAAATTCAAAGTATTACGATACCCACTTTAAAACGTGGATAAACAAAATAAAATAAAAAAATATTTCTGTTTATTCCGTAACGGAAACGGTGGAAATAAAGATAAATTAAAAACGGAAATCTTTGCATAAACTTTAAAAACAAGTATATGCAAACGGAAATTATTCTATCAGGAATCAGTTTTGAACAGTTACAAGACAGTTTCAGAACTATTGTACAAAACGAAGTACAAAAAATCGTATCAGGGCTAACCACCGCCCCCGAACCCGCCCCCGAGTTAATCACTCGAAAAGAAACAGCCGAGATTTTAGGTATTTCCTTACCAACTTTGAATAGTTGGACTTCAACAGGAATTATACCGGCACAACGTATTGGAACACGTGTAAGGTACAACAGAGCTAATGTGTACGCATCTTTAAAAGACATTGAAACCCTCAAATATAGGAGAGCGTAACAATGAAAAAGAAGTGTTTAACCGCAACTGCTAAAAAAGGCGTATTTATTCAAAATGCCATACGCAAAGACATCTTTAATGTCATATCCAATTCAAACTCAAATTTACCTTTTTGTTGGTTTCGCATAAGTACACCCATTCAGCCATATTTAATCGCACAAGGTGCAAGGTATGTCGCCGATAGTAACGAGGGAATCAAAATACTGCATACAGGTCTGAAACCTACCAATGTAAACACAATCTATTCAGGCGATATGTACAATGGAACGACAAAAGTTAGAAGTTTGTTGTTGTTTTGTGCCGATCCATCAGAAAATAAATATACTGTTTATTTGTTTGAGGGATATTTTCCAAGAATTTTGACCAAAGTTCTTAACGAAATCTTAGCACTATGATTGACGGGATTAAAAGTTGGCACGCCAAAACAGATTTGGAAATTCAAAATTTCAATTACAATGGTTTGCGATTAACTAGGAACTTACACGATGGATATTCGATAGATGGAAGTTTTCATAAGTTTGACAACGATGGACTACATAATGCTAATGATTATTTTTTGAGTGATTTTAAAAACACGCTCAACAAGTTGTTTGACGATATAGCATTGAATCCCGACATCACTATGATAAACGGTTTTGAATTTGGAGTGAATATAAAACTGCCGACCAACCCAAACAATGCCCTACAACGCCTTATTTTGCACAAAAATAATATTGGTGCAACCAAGATCAATTATAAGGAGTTTGGATATAAAAACTATTCATTCAAAATTTACAATAAATCAGCATTGACCAATATAGAACCGTACCATTCAGGAAACATTTTGAGAGTTGAAGTAAAAGTAAACAAAATGAGATACATCAGACTTCAGGGTGTATATTGCAAAGTTTTATCCGATTTGCTTGATGTGACAGTTTGGGAACGGCTAGAGAAGATTTTGATTGAAACTATAAGCGAATGTTTGATTATTGACTTATCAGAATCCGAGAAAATCCAATTATCAGACAAGGAGAATATCAAATATTTAGAATATATCAATCCGTTATTTTGGACTAATCTACACGAAAACAGAAAGAAGTACAGCCGAGAGCGGGAACGCTGCAACAAGTTTTTAAATCTACATAGCAGCTCAACACTTAAAACAGAAATTATTAATCTGATTCGTGTAAAATGCCATGAGTTGAGAGACGAAAAACAGGCGAATGAGATACTAAAAAAGTGGGACAAAATCACCGTTTATGAAAGTGCAAATAATAAACCAAAGTGGGACAATATCACCGTTTTTGAGAATGAAAAAAATATACAAGAGTGGGACAATATCACCATTAAGATGAATAGTGATTTTGTACCAACAGTCACCACAGAAACAGACGATTTAAAATACTGCAAAGGTTGCGGTAACATCATTCCGAACGCACGGAAAGGTCAGTTCTATTGTAGCGCAAATATTGTTGGATATAAAGAGGCACATAAATGCCGGAATAACAATAGCAATCCTCGAAACAATACAAAGAAATCAATCAAGCGGATATTGTCTATTCCTTTATTATTTGACTTATCGGAAATAATCGCACCGAATAAACGAATGTATTTATAAACTCACATTAAAAAACAAACAAAATGAATGATATTAAATTTTTTGAAGCAGATGATCAAATTCTCAGTTTACATATTCTCAGTTTTCAAGTTCCAACGTTACAAAAGGATTTACTAATTCTAATTGAAGAACCATTCACCAAAAAGAAAGATGTTGTTATGATATTCAACAAAGACCAGGCAAACGAATTACTGAAGGAGTTGAAAAGACTTGTAGCTCTAGTAAACTTTTTAGAATAGAAAATAAAATTACCGACAACATTTATTAACCATAATGTCGATTTTATAGAATAATTTATTAAATTCACAGTCCTTCAATAATAAAAGATGATTGATAGGTATTTATGATTAAATTTATCAGAGAAAGATCTTTTTCTTCTCAATTAATTTTCTGTTTATCGAAATAAAGAATACAATCTCAATTAATAGAATAGTTTTCATTATTAGATATAAATTTATTAAAATAAAAATCGTATTTTTGCAATTGTAATATAACTTATTTTTAAATCAATTCATAGGAATGGAATTACAAATCATACAAAATAAAATTTACGAAATTCGTGGGCAACGTGTGATGTTGGACTTCGATTTGGCAAAAATGTATGATGTTGAAACCCGTGTTTTGAACCAGTCAGTTAAAAGGAATATTGAACGATTTCCTATTGATTTTATGTTTCAGCTGACTGAAAATGAGTGGGGTATTATGTCGTCACAATTTGTGATGACATCAAAACGTCCAAAATCAGCCCTACCTTTAGTCTTCACAGAGCATGGAGTAACAATGTTGTCAAGCATTTTAAGAAGTAGTACGGCGATACAAATCAATATTCAAATTGTACGTGCATTTATTGCAGTTCGTAAGCTACTGGCTGCAAACCCAGCAGACAGAGTTACTCAATTACAAACTGAATTTAAAGAACTGAAAGCCTACATTGAGGAAGTTTTTACCGATTACAATGATATTAACGAGGATACCCGCATGCAAATAGAACTTATTAACCAATCCTTAGCTGAGTTGCATGCTGATAAAAAACAAAAAACTAAACCCCGAAATAAAATTGGTTTTATTACAGAAGAGTAAAATATACAAAGTTCAATATTAAGAGATTAGATTCAAATACAATTTAAATATCTAAAATACAAATATTAAATCATTAAATAGAAAACAAAAAACAAGACAATTATTTAATTTTCAACATATTAATATAGCATTCTGCTATTGTTCGTGCGATAGAAACCTAGGAAATTTCAAAAAAAGCGAACACACAATCAGATTCAATGAGCAAAATGCTCACGTCGGAAACGGCGTGGGCTTTTGACTTATCGATTGTGTGTGGGCTTCCTAGGGCCTCTATCGCAGGTAAGAATTTAGTCCACGCTTTTTTTGTGGTTTAAAGTCTTACATGTTCGGTAGTTCAGAATCCCAACGAACTACATAATGGCAAAGAAATCACAAAACGAAAATCTCCACAAAGCTAAAGATGGCAAAAAAGATGAGTTCTACACCCAACTCACCGATATAGAAAAGGAAATGAAACACTACAAAGATCATTTTGTAGGAAAAACGATTTATTGCAATTGTGATGACCCTGAATGGTCAAACTTTTTCCGCTTTTTCGCACTGAAATTTGAGGATTTAAAACTCAAAAAACTCATTTCCACACACTTTGTCTATTCCGATATGTTTGTTCAAGGCGATGCTTACAAGTTAGAAATCACAAGACAGTTGAATTTGAAAAGTGACGGCAAGCTTGATTTTTCGGACAAAGAAAAAACCAAGCTCAAACGCAACGGCGATTTTAGTTCTTCTGAATGTGTCGAATTGTTGAAAGAGGCTGATATTGTGGTAACTAATCCAACGTTTTCACTTTTTCGTCAATATGTGGCTCAATTGGTGCAATACGATAAGAAATTTCTAATTATTGGAAATGTTAATGCAATTACTTACAAAGAAATTTTCAAGTTGATTAAAGCAAATAATTTGTGGTTAGGTGCAAGCATTCACAGTGGGGATAGAGAGTTTGGCGTTCCTGATGATTACCCACTCAATGCTGCAAGTAGCAGGATTGATGAGGACGGCAATAAATACATTAGAGTAAAAGGAGTGCGTTGGTTTACAAATCTGGATTATAAAGAACGACACGAAGACTTAATACTATTCAAGAAGTATACACCCGAGGAATACCCAACTTATGATAACTACGACGCCATCAATGTGGATGTAACAAAATCTATTCCAGCAGATTACGAAGGTGTCATGGGTGTGCCTATTACTTTTTTGGACAAATATAATCCTGAACAGTTTGAAGTTGTTGGTTTGGGTATATCTAATTCAGGAATTGAAATAGGTGTACAACCCTATAAACCTGAACATAAAAAATATAGAAAGGAAGTTCAAAAAAGAGGTGCAGTTGATGGCGATTTGTATCTGATTACAAACGGAATTGTAGATGTTCCTTATGCTCGAATCATTATCAAAAATAAAAAATTATGAAAATAGAACTCAAAGAAATTACGGTTAGAGAACTTACCAATGGCTATCAAGATAATAATGATAACGGGGTAGTGGGCTATGGTGGCCAGTTGGATATTCGTCCGCCTTATCAGCGGGAATTCATCTACAAGGATAAGCAGCGCGATGCGGTGATTGATACCATCACCAACAACTTTCCGTTGAACGTGATGTATTGGGCTGTGCGAGATGATGGTTTTGAAGTTATTGACGGGCAGCAACGCACTATTTCGTTGTGTCAGTATGTGAATGGCGATTTTGCCTATATGTTTAGGTACTTTCACAACCTTCAACCCGATGAAAAAGAACAAATCCTGAATTATAAACTGATGATTTACCTGTGCAGCGGTACCCCCAGCGAAAAACTGAAGTGGTTTGAAACCATCAATATCGCTGGTGAACGACTTACTCAGCAGGAACTTCGCAACGCCATTTACTGTGGTTCGTGGGTAACCGATGCCAAACGCCATTTCAGTAAAAGTGGATGTGCTGCATACAACATTGGCTGCGATTATCTGAACAAAAGACCAGAACGTCAAGAGTACTTAGAAACTGCTATTAATTGGATTTCGGACGGGAATATAGAAATATATATGTCGAATCATCAGCACGACCCGAATGCTAATGCCTTATGGCGGTATTTTCAAAATATATTCTCGTGGGTTGAATCCACCTTTACCGTGAAACGAAAGAAGTTTATGAAAGGCATTGAATGGGGTACATTGTACAACAAATACAAAGATGAGCTTTACGACACAGCTGCTATTGAAGCCGAAACAGCCCGCCTCATTGCCGACGACGATGTGGAAAAAAAGAGCGGCATTTATCCTTACATTCTCACACGAAATGAGAAATACCTCTCAATACGCACTTTCACTGATAATATAAAGCAAAAAATCTACGAAAGACAGGGTGGAATTTGTAAGTACTGTAAAAAACATTTCGAGCTTCCAGAGATGGAAGCCGACCACATAATACCCTGGAGCAAAGGCGGTAAAACAATCGAAGAGAATTGCCAACTGTTGTGCAAGTACGATAATGCAAGTAAATCAGGGAAGTGATTATTTGAGTTGACGTATTTAAATTTGGTCATATTCTTAATTTAATGTAGATTTGTTGCGGTATTAAAAACTATGATGCTATAATCCAATTTGTTATGAGCCAACGACTATCCCCTGAGAACATCCTATCAAGTTTCAATAAATTGGCATTAGTAATATATGTTGAGAAAACATATAATGCTGAAATTAACGACTTTGTAAGGTCGAACTATTCACAAATTGTTGATAGTTTTAATGCTAAAAACATTGACTTTTATTACTTACCTTATTTACTTCAGAATAAAGATTATCAGGCAGTTGTAAATTATAATCGTACTTATTTACAACATTCCACTGATGATAATTATATAACAAAGATTTATCGGAAAATTTAAACAAAACTGACTGAACCATTAGACGATGCAGGGTTGGTTTGGGCATATGACATTGATAATGAAAATGGGTGAAACTGCTTATGCGTTTTTTAATGTTATAACCGATTATGCAAGTAATAATGATAAGCCACAGGCAAATGCTATTAATGTATTACTGGCAAATTGTGGTAATTGGTTGAATCTAATTCAAACAGAAATTATAAAACCGACATTTAGCTGGAATAATGAATTTGAAAACCATAGTGATTTAATTCAATATTAACAGGGTCTAATTAAAAAATAAAAAACAAGAAGATTATGGCACTAACACAAAATCAGCGAATTCAGGCTCAAGTGAATGCAATAAAAGATTTGAGGGCTAAACAGCAGCAAGTTACCAAACAGAAACCGGACTGGATAACGGACGAACAGTGGAAGGCAGTGCCTTCGATAGGTTGGTGGGAGGATCAGAAACAGGGGGCAGAATATATAAAACAATCGAAACCTCGAACAACACAGGAGGTACAAGCCCAATTCTCACGATTGAGGAACGAGAAGAACTGGAATCAAGAGGAATAAATCTTATTTGAATAATCCAAACTTTGTAGAAAATAAAAACAATGAAGCCGGAAACTCAAAAATTAGTGGACAAACGCAACAAGGAAGCAGTGAAAGCGTTACAAGAATTACAGAAATTGCCCTACTCACAGGAGCAACGGACGCATCAGGTAAACCAAGCATACAAGGCTCACAACCAAGTAAATCCGAACAAGATAAAGTAACCAATACTGTAAATAACGGAAAATCAACTGAAACCGGACTGGGTAACGGAAAAACAATGGGAAGCGAAACCAAACTTTTACCAATAGGAACAATCACTACAAGTGAACCAGTCGCAAGAACAATCGAAGAATCCACTAACAAGGGAGCAAATATTGGAACAAGCACGGAAAAACAGAATACTTCGTGGAGAAATCCCGAAGGTTTACAACGACTTTCTGAACGAGCAAAAGTAAAAAAAATAAAAACACAAAGAATATGTACCCAATAGAGAGCAAGTTCAGCGCATTGATGTGGCTGGAAACGATAACTAAAGCCCAAGCAGGGAACAAGCAGGAAGCAGAAATGCTGCAAGCGGAAAACCAAATAAGAACGGAGAATAACCAGCCGACAGTGGAGGCTGAACTGAAAGAGTTGACCAAAACGAAAGACCAAGCACCGACCACGCAGCAGGCAAATCCGTTTTACCCATACAACAATCAATTCCACAAGGAGAGCGAGGAACGGAAGTTGAAGAAACTCAACGAGCAGAAGAACTTAAAACTGAACTCGAAAGAAGAAGCGGAGAACTACAAAGAATTGCTACAGAAAAGACTATTGAACTTGCAAATAGCCTTATCATTGGAGGAAGTAATGATTTTGGACGGGGAGTACATCCCTTACGGAACGAGTGATATATGGAATCTTCGACAGGAGATTTACCATACAATATCAATCCTGCGGTCAGTAAGAGGATTTCAATCAAAGGCTTTAAGGAAAAAGGCTATGTAAACTTTATCAGTGAGCAAATAACAGGACATCCAGATGTTGCCGACCATTGGAGAACTACAACCCAAATAATGAGAAATTGCACGTTGTTTTGCTGAATAATACAGAACTCGTAAGAAGCAAAGAAAAATTTTTAAATGCACGAAAGAATAGCCGAGAAATATTTGACAGTGAACAAATAGACATAATTCTAATTTTGCAGAAAATAAAGAAAATGGAATATCAGAGCAAAAACCACAAACAAAACTGCCAGAACAAAACGAAATCAATTCAGGAATGGCAGAAATCTCCTCTTACTTCAGAGGAGAAACTGAAGCATCTGGAAAGCCATTTTCAGGCTCACAACCAAGTAAATCCGAACAAGAGCATTCTGGAAACAGACAAGAAATAATTAAAATTACACAAAATGGAAACAATGTATATCACAGAAGGAGAAATTCACGCACAAGTGAACCTGACTGACGAGGAGTATAAGGAACTTCAACGGTTGATTGAGTTGGAGGTGAATCCGATAAACGAGGACAAGATGCCTAAATTAATACTTCAGGCAGTAAGGAACATAAAGAATCAATCAACTGAAATCAAAGATTAAGAAATAATAAATTAAAAGTTAACCTTAATAATGATTTGAGAAGTTTTTTTAATTTGAGGCTATATTAAAAAGAGCGGTCAGGAACCACCCCGACCGCAAATTGTGTTTAACCCACCAACGCATCCGCCGGAAAGTGATACAAAGATATATTTTATTTTCAGAAACTCAAAACCGGCCTTTAATCCCAATTCATTAGAGTTTTGTTTAATAGTTTATTTTTCGCTATTTTTGTACTTGAAATGACTAAAACGAATCTATTCTTACCATTATTCTTACCAAAACAAGCAATTTAAGTACTTATGTGTTTGATATTCAGAGACGTTTGTGTAGTCCCGCCGGGAATCGAACCCGGATCTAGTGTTTAGGAAACACTTGTTCTATCCATTGAACTACAGGACCATTTGGTTTGGAAGCGCAAAAGTACATTATTTTCGACAATAAATAAAACCATTTTTATTTGTATTACACTATTTTATTAAAAATAATTTTTTTCAAAATCTACTCTTATACCTTTATATATGTTTAAAATATTTTATGCATTTATCTGGCTGTTAACTCTCTTACCGTTAAAAGTGTTGTATGTATTATCCGATTTTATTTATGTAATTGTTTATTATATAGCCAAATACAGACGTAAAGTTGTTCGCGCTAATTTAACTAAATCATTCCCTGAAAAGAGTTTAGAAGATATTATTCAGATTGAGAAAAAATTTTATCATTATTTCTGCGATTTATTTATCGAAACAATGTATCAAATTAATATGTCGGAAAAAGAGATTTTGAAACGTGTTAAGATTGTAAATGCCGACATTATTAACGATTTTTATCTTCAAAATAAGAGCGTAATGCTTATGACAGCACATTATTGCAATTGGGAGTGGCTATCGTCTTTAACATTGAGTTTAAGTCACAAAAACTCGCTTCATAATATTTACAAAAAACTTAAAGATAAAAGTTTTGATCAATTTATGATAGATATACGAACTAAATACAGCGCAGGAGTCATTGAAATGCAAGACCTTTTCAAAACAATGTTGCATAAGCGAAATCAAAATGAATTGGCAACATATGGTATGATTTCGGATCAGAGACCTGCAGCTCAAAGTATACGTTTTTGGATGACATTTTTAAATCAAGATACCCCAGTATTTGTTGGCACAGAGCAATTGTCTAAAAAATTTGATTATCCTGTTGTTTTTTTGGTTATCAGTAGGATTAAGCGAGGATATTATAGTGCGGAAGTAAAATTGTTGGAGTCTGAACCCAAAAACACTGCTCCAAACGAGATTACAGAAAAGTATATGCGTATGTTAGAAGAAAATATTAAGGCTGCCCCCGAATATTGGTTGTGGACTCATAATCGATGGAAATACAAACGTTAAACTGTCTTATTATCTGCATTTTATGAGTAAGAAAAACAAATTTTTCGTAGTTTGGGAAGGGCGTGAACCAGGTATATTCAGCACTTGGGAAGAATGTAAAAAACAAACACACGAATTTGCTACAGCAAAATTTAAAGCATTTGCAACCTTGGCTGAAGCACGCGAAGCTTTTTTGTCGCCATATTGGAATTATATAGGTAAGAATGCCTCTGATCAGAAGCCGAAACCTACACAAGAACAGTTAGTTAAGTTTGGGTTGCCCAATGTGGAAAGTATAGCTGTAGATGCCGCTTGCAGCGGTAATCCGGGTGTTATGGAGTATAGAGGTGTGTACACAAAAACGGGTCAGGAATTGTTTCATCAGGGGCCATTTAAACAAGGAACAAATAATATTGGGGAATTTTTGGCGCTGGTGCATGGTTTAGGTTTCTTAAAACAACAAAAAAGCGCACTCCCACTTTATACAGATAGTAAAACCGCTTTGGCCTGGATTAAAACAGGAAAAGCAAAAACAAAACTCGAAAAAAACGACACCAATGCTGCCTTATTCGACTTGGTAGCTAGAGCCGAAAAATGGTTAGCCGAAAATAAATGGACAACTCAGGTTTTAAAATGGGAAACTGAGGTGTGGGGTGAAATACCTGCTGATTTTGGTCGAAAATAGTTTAAATAAGTTTTCTTTTCTTTTTCATATTTTTACCAATATCATTTCTCGCGGATATTATTCCTATAATCAATATGCCAAATAATATGCAAAACTGACCTGTTATAAACATGTCGAATGTAGATTGATAAATACAAAGACCTATAACAAAGACTGAGAAGGCAAGTGTGTTTTTATCGGAAAGAAAAATTGGGTAAATATATAGAAATATTAGCAAAACTATTCCCACTATACCAAACTCCATGGTAGTTTGTATCAGTTGGTTATGACTGTCCAAATGTTTTGCTTTTATCCATTGAAGTCTGTATTCTTCAGTTTGAAATTTTGCTCTCGAAATGTCAAAAAGTTCCTGAGCATTACTTATTCCATGTCCCCAAATGGGACTCTGCTTGATAACATCCACTCCACTTTGCCACAAAAACCACCTGGGTTCTCCTTCAATCATTTTTTCAGAAATACGTTTATGAGTTGAAGCAATGCCTATTAACATAAAAGGAATAAGTAAGGCAACGATAATGCCAATAGTTTTTCGACGTTCCCATATTTCAAGAAATGTAAATCCTGCAAGTAATAAAATGCCAATTATAAATCCACTTCGACCTTCGGAAATTGATAATGTGCTGAATATTAATGTTAGAGCAGCAATATACAAATAACGCCACCACCATTTAATTCTACTCCACTGTCGGGTTAGTATGTACCATATGCCAATAAGGGAAATGTTTAGATAAAAATTAAAAATCATGTGGGTATTCACATATTTACTTCTTAACAAATTAAACTCCTCAAATCGGTTAGGATGAGCTATAAAATCATTTATCCCAAATCGATAAAATAATAGATAAAAAATAGATAAAACAGATGTAATAACGAAACCATTAATGATATAGCTAAGTTTAAAATATTTATTAACACCAAAAAAACCAACTACTGCAAATCCAAGTAATCCATAACGTTTTTCCATTAAAATTTTTGTATATACAGGGGTGGAGTCGAATGGAATACTGATGAGAGCCAGCATGAAGAAAGCCAGCATGAATAAAAAATATATTCTTTTTTTGTCAAGTTTGATATGCTTCCATTTTTTATCGGTAAAAATCTCAATAAAATAAGAAACAAAAAACATATAAAAAGCAATTTTTGCCAGTGTGAAATCGCGTAATATTAAACTAGCCAAAACGCTAAGTAATGACAGTATATTGATAATGTTAATTGCCGTGAAAATATTTTTTTTCATGTTTGAATATTTTAGTTTTTGCTTTGACCCATTTTATAAATGCATTATATAATACTGATATCTATTGCATTACAATTTTTTTTGAGAAACAATAGTTCTAACTTTTATACTAAATTAAATAGAATTGAAATAAAATCAAGTTTATTTTAAAAGTATAATATTTATTGATGCCTACAAACTCCCCTCTTTATTCCCCCTTTTCGGGGTTAGGGGGCAGGGCTTTGCGGCTTTTACATTTCTCTACTTACAACTGCAACCCTCCAAATGGTCATTAACCATACCGGCAGCCTGCATAAATGCATAACAAATTGTGGATCCAACAAATTTAAAACCTCTCTTTATCAAATCTTTGCTCATAGCATCCGATTCTGCTGAATTACAAGCTATTTCAGCATTGATTTTAGGATAATTTGTCAATGTATTGCCGTTCGTAAATTGCCAAATATACTTATCAAAAGATCCAAATTCCTTTTGAATATTTAAAAAAGCTTTTGCATTTGTAATGGTTGCTCTGATCTTTGACTGATTACGAATAATTGAAGTATCAAGCAAAAGTTGTTGAACTTTATTTTCATCGAATAATGCAATTTTTTCAGGGTCAAACCCATCAAAAAGCAATCTGAAATTTTCGCGTTTATGCAATATTGTTTTCCAACTTAATCCTGCCTGAAAAGCATCTAACACCAAAAACTCAAATAATTTTTTATCCTCATGTAACGGAACGCCCCATTCATTGTTATGATAATCTATCATTAAAGAATCATTTGCTGGCCAGGTGCAATTATTTGTATCCATATTTTATGTTTTATTAAGTTCTATAATTAAAACAAAGCTTGCGTTTTCAGTGTTATCAATTTTAAATTACAACATACTTTGATTTAAAATGATAGATCCAATTAAAATTATTGAAAAATATTACCCAAAAGATAGTGATATTTATTTTATATTACTCATTCATAGCGAAAAAGTAAAAGAAAAAGCCCTCAGTATTGCCTATAGTAAACCCAAACTTAAACTTGATGTTGAGTTTATTGCTCAAGCCTCTATGCTCCACGACATTGGTATTTTTAAGTGTAATGCACCACTTTTACAATGTAGAGGTACACACCAATATATAGAACATGGCTACTTAGGCGCCGACATTTTAAAAGCCGAGGGTTTACCTTTGCACGCTCTAGTAGCCGAAAGGCACACCGGCGTTGGACTTACCAAACAAATGATAATCGAAAATAATTTGCCTTTACCTCAACGCGATATGATACCTTTGTCCTTAGAAGAACAAGTAATTTGCTATGCCGATAAATTTTATTCAAAATCAAAGTTAACCGATGCACATTCAGTTCAAAAAATCAGAAAAGATTTAAGTCAATTTGGAGAATATCAAGTAGCTGTTTTCGATAAATGGCATACGCGCTTTGAATAAATTAATCAAGCAATCTATACGAAAAACCAAAACTTAATAATTCTTTAAATTGCAATTTCGCTTTTTCGCCAGGTTTCATAATTACCGTATTGTCATATCTCGGGTTAAGCGACAAACGTGTTGATAAATAGCGATTTACGGCAAATACTCCTACAAGTTCCCAGTCAACTTCTACTTTTTCGTAATTGGTATAAAACAATAGTTTTGAATCTATTTGTATTTCACGCGAAGGGGAATATGAGAATTGACCTCTAAATGAACTACCAAATTGACTTAACACATTTTCGCCTGCTTTTATCCCAAACAAATTTGGAGACACATTGATAATATCTTTTGCATAAATGTATTTAAATGATATTGGTGAAATCATTAGTGAAAATAATTTTTTGTACTTATAGTCAATCCCGGCACTTATATTCAAGCGCACTGGTGTTAAAAATGAAGCTTTCATTACTTTCGAATTTACTGCTTTATAATTGCTAAAAAGCTGGGTCGAAAAATCTACCGTGCCAGAATAAAACCAATTACCACCGGCTTTTATACCTAATTTGCTGTTTATTTTAAATATATCATCATTTGTATTAAAAAGTCTCAGCGTGTCCCCTTCTACAGTATTAAAACCGGCTCGCCATTCGGATGAGTTTTCCCACTGAATATTCTTTTTGTTGTCATAATTCATTTGACCATTTAAAATGCCCAATATAGCAACATTTTGATTTCCACCTTGATGCCAATTTTTCGATACAAAGTTCTGAGTAAATTGTAACATGCTGTTTGCCTTATATTTCCATGGACTAATTATTAGTTTCTGTACTGTAAGTTTGCTGTTTTTGTTAAAACCGGAATTGTCAGCCAGTTGTACCCCTTCTATCTTTTTACTCGATATTATTCTGCTTTTAACAGCTTCTGTACCAGGCAAATTCTCTTCGTTATACGCAAAAAAGTTGGGTTGTGCTGTTTTAAACTGATTGATTGTTTTTTGTCTCAAATCAGTTATAATGCTTTCTACACTGGGCACTATGAATGGCTCGTATAGGTTTTGTGTAAAACTTTTGGCCTGTATTGGAAAGAAATAGGTGTATTTGAAAACATTATTCTTCCAATCAAAATTCAAATCAGGCTTGCGAAGTACAAGGTTGATTAACAAGGGGTTGGACTTTAATAGCAAAGAGTCAACTTCGATAATACTTGTCTTGGCTATTATTTCACGAATTTGAGAAATAGTTGTTATTTGAATATCAGGTCTTTGACTGGCAATGCTGTCAGTTAAAAGGCTGTCATTGTTTGTGGTATTTATGTCTTTTGCATTTTTAATAGCTATACTTTCCAAATAAGCTTCAAAATCTGTTTCTTTAACAATACTATCGGTTTGTACTGTTGCAAACAAATCGTAAACACTAAAAACATATATAACAACCAATATTAATCTTGAAATCTTATGCATAATTCGGTTTATGTTAATTCTATATCAGGTTAAATCTATATAATTTACGACAGTTTAAAACTATAGTAAATATTAAAAAAAATTTATAATTGTGGTTTTAAGCTTTTGAATACAATTAAAAACTATACGTTTTCAAATCCAGAAGGTAGTCCTTTTGTACCTGTTTTCGCACCTAATTCCTTTATTTTTTCTGCAGTTCGGATAATATTCCCGGAACCATCTTTCATTTTTTTAATTGCATCGTCATAAGCATTCGAAGTACGTTCAATATTAGTTTTTATTTTTACCATATCTTCGGTAAAACCAATGAATTTATCGTACAGTGAACCACTCAATCGGGCAATTTCTTGTGCGTTTTTAGTTTGATTCTCTTGTTTCCATATCGAAGAAATGGTTCGTAAAGTAGCCAAAAGTGTTGTAGGACTTACAATTACAATTTTACGTTCCCAAGCATACGAAAAAATCTCACCATCGCCTTGTACTGCAACCGAAAATGAAGCTTCGATTGGCAGAAACATCAAAACAAAATCCGGTGTGTTCAGATTTTGTGCATTTTGATAATTCTTTTCGCTTAAAAGTTTTATATGATTGCGAATAGAATTAATATGTTCTTTTAAAAACAATATTCTTTGCTCTTCTTTTTCTGACGAAATAAAACGCTCATAAGCAACAAGTGATACTTTTGAATCGATTATTAAATGTTTATTATCAGGCAAATGAATTATTATATCCGGACGTTGTACATTAAAATCGGCTCCATCAACCACTACTTCACGCTCATATTCTTGACCTTTTGTAAGGCCCGACCGTTCTAAAACACGCTCCAAAATTATTTCGCCCCAGTTTCCCTGCTTTTTTACATCGCCCTTAAGAGCTTTGGTCAGGTTATTTGCCTCTTCGCTTATACGTGTATTCAGTTCGGTTAATTTGCGAACTTCTTCACGCAAGCTGATTTTATCCCGCAATTCTTTGTCGTAGGTATCATCTACTTTTTTCTCGAAAAGCTGAATTTTTTCTTTTAATGGATTCAGTATCTCGTTGATATTCTTTAAATTAGACAAAGAAAACTCTTCCGACCTATTTTTCAATATTTTATTGGCAATATTCTCAAATTCACTAGTCAACCTTTTTTGTAGATTTTCTATTTCCGTTTTTTGATTTTCAAGTTTTTCAAGTAAATATTCATTTGTTGCTTTCAAAGTCGCATTTTGAATTCCAAGAATGCTACATTCGCTCAAAATTTGTGCCAATTTATCTTGAATCTGCTCCAATTCTTTGGTCTTAATTCTCAATGTTTCGCTTATAACAGACTTTTGTGTTTCAATTTCAGATTTTTCGGCAACTAGTTTCTTTTCAGCTTGTTGGTAGGCTTCTCGCATTGAATTTTGTTTCTTTGATGATATAAACCAAGCAAAAACAAACCCAATAACTAAAGTAAAAAACGAAATTATATAAATCATATTGTTTTTTATCTTTTAATTTTTAGCCCTAAATAATGTTAGAAATATAGCTTTTCAAGAGTTTAATCAAAAAGTGTTGGGTGGTCTTCATCAAACTTACGAAGTATGCTTATCATAAGTGTTTCACGGATAAATCGGGATTTGTTTTTCACTTTGTATTTTGTAATGTATCTATTTAAAGCTCTGTTTTCATCATCGTTTAGCATAAATACATGTTGGTGAGTCCTTAAAGGTTTTAGCTTATTAACCGTCGGTTTTAGTTTCTTTGCCATAAATTTTGAATTTCATCGCAAAAGTAATATTAAAATGCTAAACTTGTTGATTTTGAGCAGAAAATTTGTAAATTTGCCAATATTTATGGTTTTTAAAATCACTATAATTTTAAGTTTATGGCCGATCATAATTTATTAGGTGAGCTCGGTGAACAAAGAGCCCAAGCATATTTACATTCGAATGGATATAAAATCAAGCATGTTAATTGGACGTTTGGTAAATTCGAAATTGATATTGTAGCCGAAAAAGATGGATGGCTAGTAATAGTGGAAGTAAAAACTCGCTCCACCGAATACTTTGAAGCGCCTCAAGAGGCCATTACCAATAAAAAAATCAGGAATATCGTACTTGCTGCTCATGAATATATACAGGTTTTCGACTGGAAAGGGGAAACACGTTTTGATGTAATTTCTGTTATTCCTGTGGGTCAGAGTTTTAAAATTGATCATATTGAAGATGCTTTTTTGGCTCCTGTAAATTAGGCGCAAAAACAAAAATTGTCGGTTTTTTTGCTTAATAATGACAATCTGGTTTAATAATGCGTTTTTCTGTGGCAAAAAAATGTTTTAAAATATAGATTTTTATTTTTATGGTATTAAATAGTTTGAGTACTTTTGTAGCTCCAAAACCGAAAGAGAAATTTAATTGTTAGTTTTCTTTCATTAAACAAATTCATTATGAAGTTATTAGAAAAACAAGTTGCTGAAAAACTTTTGAAAATTAAAGCTGTAAAACTACAACCAAACAACCCTTTCACTTGGGCATCTGGCTGGAAATCACCTATATATTGCGATAATCGCAAAACATTATCGTACCCACAAATACGCACTTATATCAAAGTTGAGATCTCACGTTTGATACTTGAAATGTATCCCGATGTGCAGGTAATTGCAGGAGTAGCTACCGGCGCCATTGCTCAGGGAGCACTTGTTGCCGATGCATTGGGATTGCCATTTATCTACGTTCGTCCTACACCAAAAGATCATGGATTGGAAAACATGATAGAAGGTGATCTGCGTCCCGGGCAAAAAGTTGTTGTGATTGAGGATCTTATTTCAACAGGAGGCAGTAGTTTAAAAGCTGTAGAAGCCATTCGCAAAGATGGCTCTGATGTGTTGGGAATGATAGCCATTTTTACATATGGTTTCCCTGTTGCCGACCAGAAATTTAAAGCTGCAAAAGTAAAACTTACTGCATTGTCAAATTACGATGCCGTACTAGCAGAGGCGCTAAGTATAAAATATATTACTGAAGCTGATATGAGTACGCTCAAAGAATGGCGTGAAAATCCTTCTGAATGGAAATCTGAACTTAAATAATTAATTTAGCTATTTTCAATTTTGTAAATATAAATGGTATATAGTAAATTGTTAAATAGTAAATATAAAAAATGACAACATACGAAAGCGATATAAAAACCATTTCTTCGTCGGAAGAAGTGGTTTTTGGTATACTGAGTGACCTAAATAACTTAGAAAAATTAAATAATACTCCTTCTTTAACTGATAAAATCAAAGACCTGACATTTGATGTTGATAGCTGCACTTTTTCAGTCGATGGATTTGGTAAAGTTGGTTTTCGCATTTTGGAGCGTAACCCATTTAACCTAATTAAAATGGTTTCGGAAAATGCACCTGTACGTGTTTCAATAGAGTTTGTTATTTGTGGAATTGCTGAAAATCAGTCAACATTAAAATTGGTGTTATTGGCCGAATTACCAGCCATGATTAAAATGATGGTAGGAAATAAACTACAAGATGGAGTAAATGCTATTGCTGAACTTCTGGCAAAAACCTTGAATCAGTAAATTCCCATTTTTAAAAATTGTAAATAGTCAATACATAAATAGTAAATTATTCTATGGCAAAACTTTGGGAAAAAAACATACAGGTAGATGCTAAAATTGAAGCTTTTACTGTAGGGCGCGACCGCGAAATGGATGTGTTTTTGGCTAAGTATGATGTGCTTGGCTCAATGGCGCATATCACCATGTTAGAGTCGGTCGGTCTGTTACAAAAAGATGAGTTGAATTTGCTTTTGGCTGAACTGAAATCTATTTACAAATTAGCTGATAATGCCAAATTCGATATAGACCCGGGAGTTGAAGATGTACATTCGCAAGTTGAATTGTTGCTGACAGAAAAGTTGGGCGATATTGGAAAAAAAATTCACAGTGGTAGGTCACGAAATGATCAGGTTCTTGTTGATTTAAAGCTGTTTGCTCGTGCTGAGTTAATTAAAATTGTTTCCAATGTTGACGATTTGTTTGAAGTTCTTATCACTCAAAGCAATCAGTATAAAGATATTTTACTTCCCGGTTACACACATCTTCAGGTGGCCATGCCTTCATCGTTTGGGCTTTGGTTTGGGGCTTATGCCGAAAGTTTAGCCGATGATTTACAAATGCTATTGGCTGCTTGGAAAATAACCAACCGTAATCCTTTAGGCTCAGCTGCCGGATATGGTTCTTCATTTCCACTTAATCGTCAGATGACCACCGATTTACTGGGTTTTGACACGATGAATTATAATGTGGTTTATGCCCAAATGGGACGTGGAAAAATGGAACGCACTGTGGCAAATGCTATGGCTGCGGTGGCTTCTACTGTTTCAAAACTGGCGTTTGATGCCTGTTTGTTTAGTTCGCAGAACTTTGGTTTTATTCGTTTACCGAATGAGTTCACAACTGGTTCAAGCATTATGCCGCATAAAAAAAATCCGGATGTATTTGAAATTACACGTGCAAAATGTAATAAATTACAATCTTTACCTCAACAAATTACACTCATAACTAATAATTTACCATCGGGCTATTTCCGTGATTTACAAATAATTAAAGAGGTTTTTATTCCTGCATTTAAAGAATTGAACGATTGTTTGGAAATGTCTGCATTGATGTTATCGCAGATTGAAATTAATAGTAAAATTTTGGACGATAATCGGTATGATTATTTATTTAGTGTGGAGGAAGTAAATAGATTGACTTTATCGGGTGTTCCTTTCAGAGATGCGTACAAGCAAGTAGGTTTGGAAATTGAAGCCGGGAATTTTAAACCAAACAAATCAGTAAATCATACCCACGAAGGGAGTATAGGAAATTTGTGCAATGATGAAATCGAAGCATATAAAAATCAAATACTTACTCAGTTTAATTTTGAAAAAGTAATTCAGGCTGAAGAAAGACTGCTTTTGTAGATTTTAATTGAGCAAAGAACAAAGAATAAAGAAAAGTTCAGTTGTTGATTATAGAAAATAAAAAATCTCTTATTCAAATTTCTATTTTAGAAAAATGAATAAGAGATTTTTTTTTGAAATTATATTCTCATTTATTTTTTTAAGACCTAAACTCTATAAAACGCGAAAGGTAGTCACGCTTGACTACCAATCTTTGTTAACCTTAAATCTAATACTATGAAAAAATCACGATGCAAAGATAATGTGTATTATTTACACTTGCAAGAGTTTTGGTAAAAAACATCGCAAAAAACATGTTATATAACATATTTAACTTACATATTAACTAAAACAAATGGTTTATTGCATTTTTTGTTTGAAAATCGCCATATTATTAACTTTATTTTAGATTTCGATCATCGTTGAAAAGTATATTGTTTTTATTCTATATTGTTGAAAACTTCTTACTGATACTTCTCTTTGCCTACAAAAAAAATCTTACCTTTATCACTTCAAACCCTTTTCCTTAACGAATAATTTAAATTGCTAAAAATCAAAAATATAACATGAATTCTTTTGTTCATATCCATGTCCATTCTTATTATTCTATTCTTGATGGTATGTCATCAATTTCAGGATTGGTTGATAAAGCTTCAAAAAGTGGAATGAATTCCATTGCCCTCACCGATCATGGTAATATGTTTGGAGCGAAAGAATTTTTCAATTATGTAAAAAAGAAAAATGCCAAATACAAACAACAAATAAAAGATTGTGAAGCTAAGCTGGTTGCTCAAGATATTACTAATGACGAAATTGAGGCTTTGCAAAATGAAATTGTTGACTTGAAAAAACATCTTTTTAAACCTATTTTAGGTTGTGAAGCTTATGTCGCTCGCCGCAATAGAACTTCAAAAGATTCGCAGGAAGATAGAAGTGGTTATCATTTAGTGCTTTTAGCAAAAAATAAGATTGGTTATCGCAACCTATGCAAACTCGTTTCGCTGGGTTGGATGGAAGGTTTTTATTACCGTCCGCGCATTGATCACGAAATACTCGAAAAATACAGCGAAGGTCTAATTGCATCGTCGGCTTGTTTGGGAGGTGAAATTCACAAAAAGGTGGAAAATGGCAATTTGGAAGAAGCCGAAGAAGCTGTGTTATGGTATAAAAAAGTTTTTGGTGATGATTATTATATTGAACTTCAACGACATAAAACGGACAAGCCCAACGCCGATTACGAATGTTACGAGAAACAGACAATTCAAAATGCCGAATTGATCAAGTTGGCTCGAAAAACCAACACAAAACTTGTGGCTACTAACGATGTTCACTTTGTAGAAGAAGAGCATGGCGAAGCGCACGAACGTTTAATTTGTTTAAGTACAGGCAAAGACTTGGATGACCCAACGCGGATGCGTTATACCAAACAAGAGTATTTGAAATCGCCGGAGCAAATGTTGCAAATATTTGCGGACATACCCGAAGCCCTCGAAAACTCGGTTGAAATAGCCAATAAAGTTGAATATTTTGACATAGATTCAGCTCCAATGATGCCGGTTTATCCTATTCCTGCCGAATTCGGAACGGAAGAGGATTATCGTTCAAAATTCACCGAAGAAATGTTGATGGCTGAGTTTGGTGATAAGTTCATTGAATTAGGTGGCTATGACAAAGTAGTTCGTGTAAAACTCGAAGCTGATTACCTGGCAAAACTGGCTTTTGAAGGTGCTAAGAAACGATATGGAGAAGTATTGGATGAGGAAAAGACGGAGAGAATTGAGTTTGAGTTGAATGTAATGAAAACCATGGGTTTTCCCGGGTATTTTCTTATTGTTCAGGATTTTATACAAGCAGCTCGTGATATGGGCGTTTCGGTAGGACCGGGACGTGGTTCGGCTGCGGGCTCAGTGGTTGCATATTGTTTGCGTATTACTGATATTGATCCGTTGAAATATGACTTGCTTTTTGAGCGTTTTCTCAATCCTGATCGTATTTCAATGCCCGATATTGATATTGATTTTGATGATGATGGCCGCGGACAAGTATTGCGTTGGGTTACCGAAAAATATGGAAAAGAACGTGTGGCTCACATTGTTACTTATGGAACAATGGCTACAAAGTCTTCGATAAAAGATGTTGCGCGTGTTCAACGTTTACCACTTTCGGAAGCTGATAGGCTCACTAAACTTATTCCTGACAAATTTCCGGATGATCCTATAACAGGTAAAGCGCCCAAAGTAAATATTAGCAATTGCCTGAAATGGGTTCCTGAATTGGCTCAGGCCCGTAACTCCTCCGACCTGAATTTGGCTAATACACTTCGTTATGCCGAAATGCTCGAAGGAACGGTTCGGCAAACCGGCGTTCATGCTTGTGGTGTGATAATTGGTGCCGATGATCTTACAAATTTAGTCCCATTAAGTACAGCCAAGGACAAAGAAACTGATGAAGAAATTTCAGTTACTCAATACGAAGGATCTGTAATTGAGGAGATTGGATTGATAAAAATGGACTTTTTGGGACTTAAAACTTTGTCCATTATAAAAGAGGCTTTATCCAATATTAAAAAATCGAAAAAGATTGATTTAGATATAGATACTATACCTATTGATGATAAAAAAACTTACGAATTATACAGCAAAGGCTTAACTGTTGGGACTTTTCAGTTTGAGTCGGCCGGAATGCAGAAACACTTGCTGGCTTTGCAACCAACGCAATTCGAAGATTTGATTGCGATGAATGCTCTTTACCGTCCGGGACCTATGCAATATATCCCGCAGTTTGTAAACAGAAAGCACGGGCGTGAAAAAATTGAGTATCCGTTTCCTGAAATGGAAAAACGCCTCAAAGAAACTTATGGAATTACCGTGTATCAGGAGCAAGTCATGCTTTTAAGTCGCGATTTGGCCGGTTTTACACGCGGTCAATCCGATGAGTTACGCAAAGCCATGGGTAAGAAGCTGGAAGATAAAATGGCTGCTTTGAAGGTGAAATTCATTGAAGGATGTAAGAAAAATGGATTCGGTCCTGATGCAGTTTTGGAACAAATTTGGGCAGATTGGGCTGAATTTGCGAAATATGCATTTAATAAATCGCACGCCACCTGTTATTCGTGGATAGCTTATCAGACAGCATACCTGAAAGCACATTATCCGGCCGAGTTTATGGCTGCCAACTTAACGCGCAACAAGGATGATATAACTGAGGTTGGGAAATTTATGGACGAGTGTAAAAACCTCGGAATGAGCGTAATGGGTCCTGATGTAAATGAAAGTGATTTGACTTTTACGGTTAATAAAGATGGCAATATCCGCTTTGGGTTAGCCGGAGTAAAAGGTGTTGGCGAAGGAGCAGTCTTATCAATTATTGATGAAAGAAACAAAAATGGAAAATTTCAAAGTGTTTTCGACTTCATTGAACGCGTAAATCTTTCGTCGTGCAACAAAAAAACAATTGAAAGTTTAGCCCTTTGCGGAGCTTTTGATAGTTTTTCGGATATAAAAAGGGAACAGTTTTTTATTGAGAACAGCAAGGGCGAAATTGTTATGGAAGCAATAATTCGCTATGGCAATAAATATCAATTGGATATGGCCATGACAAAAAATTCACTTTTTGGTGAAACGGATGCCATTGAAATAGCCAAACCGGAAATTCCTTATGCTCCTGAATGGTCACCTCTCGAAAAATTGAATAAAGAGCGCGATTTAATAGGGATGTATCTGTCAGCGCATCCACTCGACGAGTTTGAGTTTCAGATAAAGCATGTTTGTACGGCCAATACTGCCGATTTAAAAGATTTACCCTCGCTCGAAGGAAAAGTTTTGCGTATTGGTGGTATGGTAACAAATCTTCGGCACGGCACATCAAAGGCAGGTAATCCTTATGGAATTTTTACGCTCGAAGACTATAAAGGAGCATTCGAGTTTGCTCTTTTTGGTAACAATTATGTAGAATATCGCAACTATATGATCAAGGATTTGTACTTGTTTATCACCGCTTTAGTGCAGGAAAAAGGAGCAGATTATAAATTTAAAAAACCTACTGATCCAAATTTACCTAAAGAGATAGAGTTGAAAATTCAAAAAATCGATTTGTTTAGAAACATAAAAGATAGTTTGGTGCAAAAAATTACTTTTAATATCCCATTACAAAGAATTGATGAAGATTTTGTAGTAGAAATGACAGATATTATATTGGGAAACAAAGGAGATATAAATGTTTTTATGCATGTTTTTGATGAAAATTCACCCAATAAGGTTAAATTATTTTCGAGAAATCATCGCATGCAAATAGACCCTAAGGTTTATCATCAATTAACCAGACTACAGGAATTGGGATATTTGGAATTTCAAGTAAATTAATTATCGAATTTATCAATAAAGATATTCTTATTTCTTAATAAACAATATTATCTTTATGCTGTTTTATGCAGAGTGAATTTAGTTTTCAAATAGCAATTTTATATATAGAAATACTTGTAAATTATTAATATTTAAATACATACAAAAATGGCATTACAATTAACTGATCAAAACATCAAAGAAATTATTAACAGTGGCAAACCTGTAGTTGTAGACTTTTGGGCAGAATGGTGTGGACCTTGTCGCATGGTAGGACCAATAGTTGAAGAATTGGCAACTGAATATGAAGGAAAAGTAGTCATCGGCAAAATGGATGTGGATGAAAACGTTGAAACTCCAAATGAATTTGGAATCAGAAATATTCCTACAATTCTATTCTTTAAAGATGGCAAAGTAGTTGATAAACAGATTGGTGCAACTCAAAAAGCAGTTTTAGCTGCAAAAATTGAAGCTCTACTTTAATATTATTTTTAAATAGGATTTAAATTTTTTTTTAAAGCATAAGTTGGTGAAATTAAACTCATTAGCTTGTGCTTTTTTGTAATATATCTGCAAAAATTCAATTGAATTGTGAATGAATTTTGAAAAGATACTCCTGTTCTGTTTGACCAGGCGTAGGAATGAATTCTGCTTTATATAGGCAATTCAAGGATTTTAAATCCATAATTGTTGAATAACCCGATCGGGAAATGATTTTTTTAGCTCCAAGCAGAATTGCTGCTAATTCATTATCATTCAAATGCGAGATACATGTTATATTGCCAACTTGTTTCGTTGTTTTTTCTAATGCAGGTTTTCCGCAAACCAATAATAATTTTTGTTCTGAATCCGCAAATCGGTTTAAAAGTTGATTTTCAAAAATAGTTCGTTGTGGTTCAACACCCGATATAACTGCTACAATATCAAACTCTTCGCTAGGAATAATTTCATTGATGTGCTGAAAACGTGATAGCATTCCGATAAATTTTGCATGATGTGGCAAAGGATATTTATGTGACAAATCACCTGATAAATTATCTGTACCTTCAAAATCAGGAATCCAACATTCATCATATCTTTTAATGATGAAGCGATGAATAAACCAGGCAATCGGCTCAAGAAAACTCAATGAATCAGGCATTTTAATCATCAACTGATGGGTGATATAAATGGAATGAACTTTTTTATTCCAAAGTCCAAAGCGATTATCGGAGATTATTTGATCGAACTTATCTTGTTTGAGAAGTTTTTTTAAGATTTTATGTTCTTTAATAATTCCCGAAATGATGTTTGGCATATTTTTGACCATAGCCAAAATTTGAGATTTTCCACTAGCATAGTTTATTTTGTATCCGGGAAACACTATTGTTTTAAGGGTTGGGAACTGTTGTCGAAGAAATTGCAGCGGATAACCATCTGCCGCAATCACAAGCTCATGCCCTTGGTTCATAAGTTTTTGGATAATTGGTACACAGCGTGTTGCATGTCCCAAACCCCAATTTAAAGGGCATATAAGTATTTTCATTATCCTGCTACAGCAACATCAAAACCTCGGTCTCTGGCTTTTTCGGCAATTATATTAAGTTCTTCAACATATACTTTTTGTAATTGTTGAACCGGAGTGTCGCGGTCGAGCGAATAAATCATAATTTGCTGAGGACGAATAATTTCCAATGCATTTAACCAAGCTGTTATTTCTTCATCTGTGGTATTATCAATGCTTTCACCCTGATATTTTCCGCGTAATAACATGGTTTGAATAATCAATTTCCCATCAAACTTTTTTAATTGTTCAATAAGCCATTTAATCGAAATCTGTTTGCCTACAGGTTGATCAATAAGTTTCATAGTACGGTCGATAGCCGAGTCGAACTTTAAAATATTATTATCCACTTTGTTCAAAGCATTGAAAATATGTGGTTTATGTATTCGTGTGGAATTTGATAAAACACTTACTTTGGCTGTAGGGCAAAATTTATTTCTGAGTTCAATTGTATCATCAATTATTCCCTCAAAATCGGGATGAAGCGTGGGTTCGCCATTGCCGGCAAAGGTAATAACATCGGGAATCTCACCTTCGGTATTCATTTGTTGAAGTTTAGCCGAAAGTATTTCACTCACTTGTGCACGTGTGGGAAAAGGAAAATCCTGAATTGTAGTATTAAATCCACACTCGCAATAAATGCAATTGAACGAACATATTTTGGCATCAACCGGCAGTAGATTAACTCCAAGCGACAGTCCCAAACGGCGACTGTGAATAGGTCCGAAAATTATCTGGTCGAATAGCATCATAATTTCAATTTTTACTTCAACAAGGTAGTATTTTTGTTCAAACGGCTGAACAGTTTTTAATTTTTAGTTTTGATTTTTGGCTACTACTCATTTCCCAACTTGGCATTTTTCATTATTTAAAAGACAAAAATCTGTATTCAATTAAAAAAACTGTTAGCTTGAATATTTTAAGAATATATTATAAGAAAATCAAGTATTTTTTGTCTTTAAATTATTGACAATCAACAAGCTCCCCCTAATTATTCCCCCTTTAGGGGGTTAGGGGGCTGATTAGTTTTAAATTTTGGCATAGAAATATGTTTTTTCTTCCGATTTTATATCAAAGGTCAAAATTTCTTTGTCAGCTCTGTTAGCAAAAATGCAGAGTAATCCAAAATCACCACCACAAAACATGCTGTGAAATGCAAATATCGGGATAAAGAAATAAAATGCAGCATGATTATAAAAAATTATCATGCCTAATATCGAAACAATTGCAACTGTAACAACCGGAGCAAGTGCAACTATCTTAAATTGTTTATAATTAAGCACTTGTTTGTCGGCTTGCACGTAAAACATAAACTTGCGAATATTCATTCCAAAACTCAGATTCCGTGCACCAACATAGCGATATGCAAGAGCATGAATCAACTCATGCATTATTATTAAAACCGTAAACGTAAAAACCAATCCTAGTACCAACCAAATAAGATATATGCTTTCTCTTTTTGTGAAAAATGGCATAAACGCTTTAAACAATCCCAACACGAAAGCCAATAAACCTGTGATTTGATACATATTGGCAATGCGTGCCCAAATGGATTGCTTTTCTACTTCGGTTACAATGAAAGTCTTTATTTCTGAATGCTTTAAAGCTATGATTTGTTCATATTCATTGCTCGATATGAGTTCTTTATGTGTCATTGTTAGTCTTTTAATGCTCGTTTTTTTATCATTCCACCTTCAGCATCTTTAATGCTATGCATTATAATAAATGCATCTTTGTCAATTTTATCCACTTCTACCTTCAATTTTGATACTTCAAGTCGTGTGAGTAAAGTATAAACAATATCTGTCTTTTTTAAAGGCTCACCCCTTTTTGCAAAACCTTTTTTGCCTAAATATATGGTGCATCCACGTCCTAATTTTTCGATAACAGCTAACCTTATTTCTTCACTTTTTTCCGAAATAATGGTAACTCCCACATATTCTTCCAGTCCACTAACTACAAAATCGACAGTTTTGGACGCCGCCATATAGGTGAGAATGGCATATAATGCAATTTCAACCGAAAACACATAAGCAGCCACAGAAAAAATCATTACATTGAAAACGAGAATGATATCACCTATTGTTAGTGAACTTTTCTTGCTTAAATATATGGCAAGTACCTCAGTTCCATCAATTACCGAACCTCCACGTATGGCTAAACCTATTCCGGCACCCAGGAAAAAACCACCAAAAACCGCGATTAATAATTTATCGTCAGTAACTGTTATTGAGGGGATAAAATGGACTACAATGGCTAAAAGTACGACAGCCATTATACTTTTTATGGCAAACTGCTTATTTATTGCCGAAAATGCCAGCAATAGAAATGGTAAATTAATAGCCACAAGCAGAATAGGAAATGGAATATTTATCAATTCTTTTGTAATAAGCGAAATGCCTGTTACTCCACCATCTATAAATGAATTTGGGAGTAAAAAACCTTTCAGCCCAAAACTTGCCGACAAAACTCCGGCTAAAATGAGTAAAGCATCTTTTAATAAATGTATTATGTCAACTTTTGCTTTATTTGACTCTATCACCAATTGTTTGCCAACAACTTCCTTTTTCAGTCGTTTTTTTACAATTTCATTAAGTAAGTATTGGGATATTTGTTTCATTAGTTTAAAATTTATACATGCAGGGCTGTGTTTTACACTTTTTTTAAATCTTTATTATTATTCTTTCTCCCAAATTTTTCGACAATTGTTTTTTAACTTCCTCTAATTCAGCCATTTCGCGCATTATTTCGTTGGCCAATAAATTATTTTTTGCATCCGATGCCGATTTAAGTTCAATCAACTTTCCGCGAATTCTTTCCAGTAAAAGGCTGTTTTTAAATTCATATACTACCCTTGGTATCAATTCCAATAATCTTTCTGAGTCGGGTTCAACTTTTTTTACTTTGGAATGAACTTTACTCAAGGTATATTTTTCGGTAACCAAATCGGCTGCTAATTGACTCAATTGGGCATTGGGATGATATAGAAAATAACGTTCTGAATTAAATGTTTCATCATCGAAATGCATCTTATATTCTTCTATCAACAATTGATGCAAAGGATTATTTAATAGTATATTGTCCCTGTCTAATTCTTCGAATGTGAATATTGCAACTGTAACTGCTTGTGATTGTTCCTCATCGGCATAATACATGTGTTTTTGTCCGTAACGTATCAATAATTGTAAAATGTTTCGTTCTTCATTTTCAAATTTTGATATATAAGCGCTACCACCTTCCATTTCTTCGAAATGTGGTGGAAAATCATCAGGTGTATTTTGTGTGCGTGTGGCAGTTTTTTCTTTTTCCGAACTTTTAAGTAAGTTTATTTCGTGATATAGTCGGGCTTCTTCTACATTTAATAAGGTACTGCATTCTTTGATATATTCCCCACGAATCATGGAATTGGGAATAATTGAAATACTTCGCACAATATCATTTATCAGTCCGGCACGTTTCACAGGATCATTTCCGGCATCTTTTAAAAGCAGGTTGGTCTTGAAACGCATAAAATCGGCAGAGTTTTGCTCTACATAATCTATAAAATCGGAAGCATTGTGTTTGCGGGCAAATGAGTCGGGATCATCTCCATCGGGCAGAAGCAAAACTTTTATATTCAATCCTTCTTCCAAAAGTAAATCTATTCCGCGAATGGAGGCCTTAATTCCGGCAGCATCACCATCGTAAATCACGGTTACATTTTCAGTAAAACGATGAATCATACGTATTTGACCCGGTGTGAGTGATGTTCCAGACGAAGCAACCACGTTTTCTATTCCACTTTGATGCATCGAAATTACATCAGTATAACCTTCAACCAGGAAACATCTTTCCTGTCGCACTATGGCTTGTTTGGCAAAATAAATCCCGTAAAGTTCGGTGCTTTTGTGGTAAATTTCCGACTCAGGTGAGTTGACGTATTTCGCCATTTTGTCATCCTTTTTCAAAATGCGACCACCAAATGCAACCACTTTTCCCGATAGCGTATGTACCGGAAACATCACACGACCTCTGAATCTGTCAGCCAAATAATTGTTATCTCCTTCGAGTGTAAGTCCGGTTTTTACCAAATAACTTTTATTGTACCCGGCTTTGAGTGCAGTTTGTGTAAAAGCATCGCGCTGATCCAGACTATAACCGAGCTGAAATTTCTGAATTATATCATCGCGGAAACCCCGCTCTCTGAAATAACCCAACCCGATAGATTTTCCATCGATATGATTGTGTAAAGTTGTAGAAAAATGTTTCTGAGCAAATTCATTCACCAGAAACATACTTTCTCTATCGTTTCGGATGGCTTGTTCTTCTGCCGAAAATTCGCGTTCCTGAAATTCGATGTGATACTTACGAGCAAGGAATTTCAGCGCTTCGAAATACGAAATCTGCTCATGTTCCATGATAAAATGCACCGCGTTACCCCCTTTGCCACATCCAAAACATTTAAAAATACCCTTGGCAGGCGACACAGTAAACGATGGCGTCTTTTCGCCATGAAAAGGACACAGTCCAAGTAGGTTTACACCCCGCTTTTTGAGCGTTATGTAATCCGATATAACATCCTGAATTTGTGCTGCATCGTTAATTTTATCAATGGTAGACTGGTCGAGCATTTGAATAAAAATTGAAAATATGTTCGTTGAAAATAGAAATTGAAATATAAATTCTGGACAAATTTACTTCTTTTTATTGCAAAATGAACGATTTTACACAATTAAAATTGGATGCTTTTTAAAATAGTGGCTAAATTCAAGTTGTAAATGCAACTTTAATTATTTTTAATTTATTTGTTTAAAAAGTATGTTTGGCGAAAAAATCGAGGATAACTTTTTTCGAGCTCGATGGGGCGGCTCCAAAAGTTATCACCCGCTTTTTTCGAATGTATTCCAGACTCTCGAAACTATCTGATTTGGAGATAAGTATCCAAATCTTTTTCTTGGTCTGTTGTTTAACTGTTGTTCCACATATTGTACATAATCATGTGAAACATAATCAAAATCAACTTTCTTTGGAATATATTGTCTAACCAGACGATTATAGTTTTCATTTGATCCTCTTTGCCAACTTGCAAAAGGCTTGGCAAAAAAGAAGTCAATATTTAATTCTGTGGCTATCATTTGATGGGCGGAAAATTCTTTTCCATTATCAGATGTAATTGTGTGAAGAAAAGGTTTCCAATCCTTTAAACAATTAATAGTAGCCACAGCAAGTTGTTCAGCATCTTTGCCAGCCAACTTACTGAGTTTAGCCAAACCAGTAGCTCTGTCATTGATGGTTAAGATAGCGTTTTTGTGATTTTTACCTATAATCAGGTCAATTTCTAAATCCCCAAAACGCTCTCGCAGCTCAACTTCAGGCGGTCTTTGAGATATATCTGTGCGATTGGGGATTGTTCCCCGTTTGTCATAAATCAAACTTCGCTTTTTGTAGTGACGTCCTCGGTTTCTCAAGTCAAGATAAAGCGTTCCTTGTTTACGCTTATCTTTCCATATAAACTGATAGATGCGTTCGTGTGACACACAGTTATCTCCATTTGTTTTGGCAGCACCTGCAATTTGTTCCGGACTGTATTTGAGACGCAATCTCTCTCGCACATAATCCGCAACTTCAGGTGTGAAGGTTCTGGGTTTAGCTTTGTATTCCTGACGCTTCAGGTATTTACGTTGCGCTAAATCATCTCTGTACTGGCCAGATCGGACATCTGCATTGCGGCGGATTTCACGACTGACTACTGATTTATCTTTATTTATAACACGGGCAATCTCACTTTGTGGATAGCCATTTTGCAACATTGTGCAAATAGTATATCTTTGTTCTCTGGTTAAATGACTCATAAATGTCAACTTTGGTCGGTAGACAATATAAGTAATTTTTCCCATCAG